>NZ_SOGW01000013.1:0-29729 GCF_004403075.1 Cryobacterium sp. TMT2-10
CGGGTGAGAGTGCCCGTTCCGGTCGAGAGTGACCGTGCTACCGGGCACTCTCGACCGGAACAGGCACACTCCGGGCGGCCCGGGTGCCTCCGGGGCCGGCCCGGCCCGGGAGGGGGCGCCGTCGCGGCGCACCCTGTGCCCGCCGGCGCACGGTAAATCCTGCGCCCGCGAGCACAACCTGCGCCCCGACAACGACAACGGGGGAGGGACGGCGCCCGGCCGGCCTCGGCGCGCAAGACCACGGCCACCGGGACCAGAATGTCTTCGTGGGGGAGCCTGCTCGTGAAGTCGCGGCTACGCCGCCGCTGCCGCCTGCGCCACATCCGTCTGCCAGGTGCACGCAGAGGGCTGCCGGCATGCGAACCATCCGGCGAGAGTGCCCATTCCGGTCGAGAGTGACCGCGCTACCGGCCACTCTCGACCGGAACAGGCACAGCCGTTGGGCCCTGGGGGAGAGTGTCTCGTTGCGCAGACCGGGGTGGGAAGGACAGCGCCGGACCTGAGTCAGTCACAACAACCAATACGGCCACCTCTCGGGGTGGCCAATTGGCGTTAAGTTACGATTGAAGAGTCTGTCGAAATGACAGGCACAATTACACAGGAGACACAGTGAGCCCCACAGGATCGCACGATAACGAATCACGCGACGGCGGACGCGACGAACGTCGCTCCGGCGGTTACCAGGGCCGGTCGGATCGACCGCGGCAGGACGGCGATCGTCCTCCGTACCGGGGGAACTCCGAGCGCCCCACCGGTGGTGGCGAGCGTGCCCCCTACCGTGGGAACTCCGATCGTCCGCAGCGTGATGGCGAGCGTCCTCCTTACCGTGGTAACTCCGACCGCCCGTCCGCGGGCGGCTACCGTGGCAACTCCGAGCGCCCCACCGGTGGCGGCGAGCGTGCCCCCTATCGTGGCAATTCTGATCGTCCGCAGCGCGATGGTGAGCGTCCTCCCTACCGTGGCAACTCCGAGCGCCCCACCGGAGGCGGCGAGCGTGCCCCCTATCGTGGCAATTCTGATCGTCCGCAGCGCGATGGTGAGCGTCCTCCGTACCGTGGGAACTCNGAGCGTGCCCCCTATCGTGGCAATTCTGATCGTCCGCAGCGCGATGGTGAGCGTCCTCCCTACCGTGGCAACTCCGAGCGCCCCACCGGTGGCGGCGAGCGTCCTCCTTACCGTGGTAACTCCGAGCGTCCGTCCACGGGTGGGTACCGTGGCAACTCCGAGCGCCCCACCGGTGGCGGCGAGCGTGCCCCCTACCGTGGAAACTCCGAGCGTCCCAGCAGCGGCGGCGAGCGTCCTCCTTACCGTGGTAACTCCGATCGCCCGTCCACGGGCGGCTACCGTGGCAATTCCGAGCGCCCCACCGGCGGCGACGAGCGTGCCCCCTACCGCGGCAATTCTGATCGTCCGCAGCGCGATGGTGAGCGTCCTCCGTACCGTGGGAACTCTGACCGTCCGCAGCGTGATGGCGAGCGTCCTCCGTACCGTGGCCACTCCGACCGGCCCAGTGGCGGCGCGGAGCGCAAGCCGTGGGCGAAGGACGGCGAGCGTCCTGCGTACAACCGTGGCAACTCCGACCGATCCAGCGACCGACCCAGCGGCGGCGCGGAGCGCAAGCCGTGGACCAAGGATGGCGCACGTCCCGAGCGCAGTGACCGCCCCCAGCAGGGCGGCGACAAGCCGTGGACCCAGCGCGGCGGTTCGCCGAACCGCGCCGGTGCACCGCGCGGCGACGCCGGCAAGAAGCTGTGGACCCGCGACGGCGCTCCGGCCCGCGGCGACCGCGATGCGCGCGTCGTCGAAGAGGAGATGACCGAAGAGCAGCGCATGCAGCGCGAGCTCCGCTCCGTGCGGTCTCGTCACGACGACCCGGAACTGCCCGACGACATCACGTCGCAGGATCTGGACCGGATCGCCCGCAATGAACTCAAGACCCTCAGCAAGGACAACGCGGAGGCCGTCGGCCGCCACCTGGCCATGGCCGCGCGCGTCATCGACGAGGATCCGGAACTCGCCCACCGCCACGTGATGTCCGCCGCCCGTCGGGCCGGGCGCATCGCCGTGGTGCGCGAGAGCCTGGCGATCACCGCCTACGCGACCGGCGATTTCGCCCTCGCACTGCGGGAACTCCGCACCTACCGTCGCATCTCCGGCTCGAACGACCAGCTGGCACTGATGGTCGACAGCGAGCGTGGTGTCGGTCGCCCCGACCGGGCGCTGGAGCTGGGACGCTCCGTCGAGCGTTCCTCGCTGCCGGCATCCGTTCAGGTGGCCCTGGCCATCGCAATGTCGGGCGCACGCCTCGACCTCGGCGAGACCGAGGCCGCTCTGAGCGAACTGCAGATCCCGCAGCTGGACCCGAAGACCGCGTACTCCTACAGCGCCGAACTCTTCGCCGCCTACGCCGAGGTTCTGGCCGAGCTCGGCCGTGAAGACGAAGCCGAACTCTGGAACGAGCGGGCCGAACGTGCCGACTCGGCCGTCTCGGGCACGACCGACCTGGATGAAACCATGGAGATCCTCGAGATCGACGAAGAAGACGACGAAGACGAGGAATTCGAGGGAACTGAACTCGGCGACGACGTCAGCGAGAACGACGTTGCCGACAGTGACGACGACGAAGACACCGAAGAGGAAGACGACGACGACCACGAAGACACCGACGACGAGGGCGACTCCGCGTCCGACCCCGACGACGGGGCGGAGCAGGATGCTGAGGCGTCGCCGCGTGCCTGAGCCGGTGACCCCGCTGACCGGCGTCGACGTCGTCCTCGCCGACCTGGACGGTGTGGTCTACACCGGTCCGGGGGCGATCCCGTTCGCCGTGGAGAGCCTGAACCGGGCGGCGGAAACCGCCCGGGTCGGTTACCTCACCAACAACGCGTCCCGCACCGACCGGTCCGTCGCCGCGCACCTGACCGAGCTCGGCCTGCATGCCACGGCGACGGATGTCGTCACCTCGCCCCAGGCCGCCGTGCGGCTGCTCGCGAACGAGGTGCCCGCCGGATCCCGCATCCTCGTCGTCGGGGGAGAGGGGCTCGTCACCGAGGTCGAAAAGGGTGGCTTCGTCGTCACCCGGTCCGCCGACGACGAGCCGGCCGCCGTGATTCAGGGCTTCTCGCCCGAACTCGGCTGGAAGGACCTCGCGGAAGCCGCTTTCGCTCTTCACCCCAACGAGGACGGGGTGCAGATCCCCTGGATCGCCACCAACACCGACTGGACCATCCCGGTCGCCCGGGGGATCGCTCCCGGCAACGGCACGCTCGTCTCCGCGGTGCACACCGCGGTCGGGCGTCTGCCGATCGTGGCCGGCAAACCGGAGGTCGCCATCTTCACGGAGGCGGTCAACCGGTTCCAGGCCGCCCAGCCGCTCTTCATCGGCGATCGCCTCGACACGGACATCCTCGGCGCCAACCGCGCCGGGATCCCGGCCGTACTGGTGCTCACCGGCATCGACAAGGCCAAGCAGGCCCTGGCCGCCGACCCCACCTCCCGGCCGCAGTTCATCCTCAACGATCTGCGCCAGCTGCACGAACCGTACCCGGAGACCGTCTTCTCCAAGGATGGCACCTCCGCCACGGTCGCCGGGGCGACGGTGCGGATCCAGGGCGCCGACGTGCAGATCGTGGCCGAGGGGGATGGCGCCATCAACCTACTCCGCGCCGCCTGCGCCGTGATCTGGGCATCCGGTCGCCCCATCTACGGGCTCAACGTCCCGGAGCGACTGTATCTCGGACGGTAACGTTGAAGTCGTGAAAACAGACGACGTGAACCAGGATTCGACCGCGGACGGGCTGGCCGACGAACTCGTCGGCCAGCTCGCCGCGATCGATGACCAGCCCCTGGAGGAGCGCGCAGCCGCGTACGTGCAGGTGCACGACCGGCTGCGCGACCACCTCGAGGGTGGAGACGTTCCACGATCGACGAACTCATGACCGAGGGACAGATGCCCGACCAATCCCCTGTACCCGACGAGATGCCCGAACCTGAGCCGCAGCGCCTCGACACGGCCCTCGCCGAACGCGGGCTGGCCCGGTCGCGAACCGTGGCCGCGCAGCTGATCGTGGCGGGGCTGGTCACGGTCGACGGCAAACCGGTGGTCAAGGCATCCGTGAAGGTGCGCGAGAACCAGACCATCGAGGTGGCGGCGACCGACCACTACGTCAGCCGCGGTGCCCACAAGCTCATCGCCGCGCTGGACGTCTTCGAGCTGCCGGTGGCCGGCCGCACGGTGCTGGATGCCGGCGCGTCAACGGGCGGTTTCAGCCAGGTGCTGCTCGAACGCGGCGCCGGCCAGGTGATCGCGGTCGACGTCGGGCACGGGCAGCTCGCGCCTCTGCTCGCCAATGAACCGAAGCTGGTGCTCGTCGAGGGTTTCAACCTGCGCTACGCCACCGCCGAGTCCATCGCGGCCGCCTGCGGGGTGCCGCAGCGCGCCGACCTCGTCGTCGGCGACCTCTCGTTCATCTCCCTGACCACCGTTCTGCCCGCGCTGGTGGCCACCGCCCTGCCCGGCGCCGATTTCGTGCTGCTGATCAAGCCGCAGTTCGAGGTCGGCAAGGGCAGCATCCGTGAGGGGGTCGTGCACGATCCGGGCCTCCGGGCCGACGCAATCGCCGGGGTGCTCTGGGCAGCTTGGGACCTGGGCCTCGGCACCCGCGGCCTGATTGCCTCGCCGATCGCCGGTGGGGCCGGGAACCGCGAGTATTTGTGCTGGCTGACCAGCACGGGAGGCAGCAATCCGACAGAATGGATCGAGCAGACGACTGCACTGGTGGGAGTGACGAAATGAGCAAAGCACCCCGCCACTTCCTCGTCGTCGCCCACACCGGGCGCCGGGACTCGCTGGAGGCCGCGGTCACCGTCTGCGAGCAGCTCCTCGCCGCCGGTGCGGCGCCCGTGATGGCCCGCGAGGAGCGGGCCGACCTGCTCGCATCCTGCCCAGAACTCACCGATCGCCTGGCGATCCTGCACGAGAGCGTCGAGACCACCGAACTGGAACTCGCCATCGTGCTCGGCGGCGACGGCACAATCCTGCGCGCCGCCGAGCTCGTGCGCGGCTGCTCCGCTCCCCTCCTCGGCATCAACCTCGGCCACGTCGGCTTCCTGGCCGAGAGCGAACGCGACGACCTCGGCGAGGCCGTGCGCCGCGCCCTGTCCCGCGACTACCTGGTCGAGGAACGCATGGCCCTGGCCGTGCGGGTCAAGCTCGGCGACGACGTGATCTACGAGACCTGGGCGCTGAACGAGGCCACCGTCGAGAAGTCCAGCCGCGAACGGATGCTCGAGGTCGTGATCGAGGTCGACGGCCGGCCGCTCTCTTCCTTCGGCTGCGACGGCGTGGTCATGTCCACGCCGACCGGGTCCACCGCCTACGCCTTCTCGGCCGGCGGCCCGATCGTCTGGCCGACGCTCGACGCCCTCCTGCTCGTGCCGCTCAGCGCGCACGCCCTCTTCGCCCGGCCGCTCGTCGTCGGCCCGGATTCGTCGCTCGCGGTCGAGGTTCTCGCCCGCACCGGCGGGGCCGCGGTGCTCTGCGCGGACGGCCGCCGCGTGCAGGACCTGCCGCCGGGGTCGCGCGTGATCGTTCGCCGTTCGCCCGTCCCGGTGCGCCTGGCCCGGCTGCACGTCGCCCCGTTCACCGACCGCCTGGTCAACAAGTTCAACCTGCCCGTGACGGGCTGGAGAGGCCCGGTCGGCCGTGAATAGGGGTTCCGCATGATCGAGGAACTCGTGATCCGGGATCTCGGCGTGATCCGGGAGGCCACCCTGCCGCTCGGCCCCGGTTTCACCGCCGTAACCGGGGAGACCGGCGCGGGCAAGACCATGGTCGTCACCGCGCTGGGCCTGCTGCTCGGCGACCGGGCCGACCCGGGGCTCGTGCGTCAGGGCCAGACGCAGAGCTGGGTCGAAGGCCGCTGGCTGATCCCCGCCGACGGCGCCGTCGCGCAGCGCGTGCGGGACGCCGGGGGAGACCTCGACGGGCCGGAGCTCCTCCTGAGCCGATCGGTCTCGGCCGAGGGACGCAGCCGGGCCGTCGTGGGCGGCCGCGGCGCTCCCGCGAGTGTGCTCGCCGACCTCGGCGGCGACCTGGTCGTCGTGCACGGGCAGTCCGACCAGGTGCGCCTGCGGTCGGCCGTCGCCCAGCGCGCGGCCCTGGACCGGTTCGCCGGCCCCGACCTCGCCGAGACCCTCGACCTCTTCCAGCTCGCCTACCACCGGTGGCAGGGCAACCAGACCGACCTCGACCGTCTCGTCGACGAGCAGGAGCAGCGCCGGCTGGAAGCCGAAGAGCTGCGCGCCGCCATCGCCGAGGTCGAACTCGTCGCACCGCAACGCGGCGAAGACGACGCGCTCGGCGAACGGGCCGAACGCCTCGGCAACCTCGAAGAACTGCGCCTCGCCGCCGCCCAGGCCCGGGAACTGCTCTCCGCCGAAGAGAACCCCGACGGACTGCCCGACGCCGTCTCCCTGCTGGACTCCGCCCGACGCCGGCTTGAGCGCGCCGGGGAGCACGACCCCGCCCTGCCGCCCCTGGCCGAGGCGCTCGCGAACGCCGGCTTCCTGGTCGCGGACATCGCCGCACAGCTCTCCAGCTACCTCGCCGGCCTCGACGCCGACGGCGCCCGCGAACTCGAGGTCGTGCAGGAACGCCGCGCCGCGCTGACCGCCCTGGCCCGAAAATACGTGGGCGGCCTCGACGAAGCCATCGACTTCCTCGACACCGGCAGCGCCCGGCTGCTCGAACTCGACAGCGACACCGACCGGATCGACGCCCTCCGCGCCGAGACGGACGCCGACCGCGCCGCCATGGACGCCCTCGCCGACCGCCTCACCGCCATCCGCACCACGGCGGCCGCGTCGCTCGGGGCCGCCGTCACCGGCGAACTCGCCGCCCTCGCGATGCCCAATGCCGCCCTCGTCGTCGAGGTCGACAGCCGGGCCGAGATCTCGCTCACCGGGCGCGACCTCGTCAAGATCCTGCTCCGACCCCACGCGGGCGCCGAGCCGCGCAGCCTGGCCCGCGGGGCATCCGGTGGCGAGTTGTCCCGGGTGATGCTCGCGATCGAGGTCGTCATCAACGCCACCGACCCGGTGGCGACCTTCGTCTTCGACGAGGTCGACGCCGGAGTGGGCGGGGCCGCGGCGATCGAGATCGGCCGCCGACTCGCCCGGCTTGCCGAAACCGCGCAGGTGATCGTGGTCACCCACCTGGCGCAGGTCGCCGCCTTCGCCGGCAACCACCTCAGCGTCGTCAAGGACAGCGACGGCTCCGTCACCGCCAGCAGCGTTCGCCAGCTGCAGGGCGACGAACGCGCAGCCGAGATGGCCCGGCTGCTGTCGGGACTGCCCGACTCCGAAAGCGGGCTCGAACACGCGCGCGAACTCATGAACCTTGCCCACTCCAACCGTTAGGCCGAACCCAGGTGATAGAGTCGAAGCCCGTGGTGGAAAATAAAATCTCGGACAATTCAGACAGCTCAGACAGCTCAGCACGCTCTGACGGCTCAGCACGCGACGACACGACCAAGCACATCTTTGTGACCGGTGGTGTCGTTTCTTCGTTGGGCAAGGGCCTGACGGCGGCCAGCCTCGGCAATCTCCTGACGGCCAGCGGTCTCCGCGTCGTCATGCAGAAGCTCGACCCCTATCTCAACGTGGACCCGGGCACGATGAACCCGTTCCAGCACGGCGAGGTCTTCGTGACCGACGACGGCGCCGAAACCGACCTGGACATCGGCCACTACGAGCGGTTCCTCGACATCAACCTCAGCCAGGCGGCGAACGTCACCACCGGCCAGGTCTACTCGCAGGTCATCGCCAAGGAACGCCGCGGCGAATACCTCGGCGACACCGTGCAGGTCATCCCGCACATCACCGACGAGATCAAGCGCCGCATGCGCCTGCAGGCCAGCGACGAGCTGCGCCCCGACGTCATCATCTCCGAAATCGGCGGCACCGTCGGCGACATCGAATCGCAGCCGTTCCTCGAGGCCGCCCGCCAGGTGCGCCACGAGCTCGGCCGCAACAACGTCTTCTTCGTGCACGTGTCGCTGGTGCCGTTCATGGCCGCCGCGGGCGAGCAGAAGACCAAGCCGACTCAGCACTCCGTCGCCGCCCTGCGTTCCATCGGGATCCAGCCGGATGCGCTCGTGCTGCGCAGCGACCGTCCCGTCTCCGACTCGAACAAGCGCAAGATCGCGCTCATGTGCGACGTCGACGAAGACGCCGTGGTCAACGCGATCGACGTGCCCAGCATTTACGAGATCCCGACCATGTTGCACGACCAGGGCCTGGACCGCTACATCACCGACCACCTCGGCCTGCCCGTCACCAACGTCGACTGGACCGGCTGGCAGAAGGTGCTCGACGCCGTGCGCGAGCCCAAGCACGCCGTCACCATCGGCCTGGTCGGCAAGTACATCGACCTGCCCGACGCCTACCTGTCCGTGACCGAGGCGCTGCGCGCCGGCGGTTTCGCCAACCAGACCAAGGTCAACGTCACCTGGATCGCCTCCGACGACTGCGAGACCGAGGAGGGCGCCGCCCGCCTGCTCGGCGAGCTCGACGGCATCTGCGTTCCCGGCGGTTTCGGCGTGCGCGGCATCGAGGGCAAGCTCGGTGCCCTCAAGTTCGCCCGCGAGAACGCGATCCCCGTGCTCGGCCTCTGCCTCGGCCTGCAGTGCATGGTGATCGAGTACGCCCGCAACAAGGCCGGTCTGACCGGCGCCTCCTCCTCCGAGTTCGACGAGGACACCGAGTTCCCCGTGATCGCGACCATGGAGGAGCAGGTCGAGATCATCGCCGGCGGCGACCTGGGCGGCACCATGCGCCTGGGCCTCTACCCGGCCGCCCTGGCCGAGGGATCCATCGTCGCGGAGCTCTACGGTGCCCCCGAGGCGTCCGAGCGCCACCGCCACCGCTACGAGGTCAACAACGCGTTCCGTGGCCAGATCGCGGATGCCGGCCTGTGGTTCTCCGGAACCTCGCCCGACGGCCATCTGGTCGAGTACGTCGAGCTGAAGCGCTCGGAGCACCCGTTCTACGTGGGCACGCAGGCGCACCCGGAGCTGCGCAGCCGGCCCAGCCACGCGCATCCGTTGTTTCGCGGCCTGATCGGCGCCGCCCTGGACCGCCAGCAGTCGAGCCGTCTGTTCGAGGTCGAGGCGGGCGAAGCCGTCGACGATCTCGACGTCCCGGCCGTTGTCTGACGCCGTGACTGAGACCTCGGTCAGCGCCGACAACTCCACCGGATCCGACCCGTCGGCGCTGGCGGACGAGTTCGCGTTCGCGCCGGTCACGGCCACCGAGATCGTCTTCGACGGCAAGGTCTGGGACGTGCGCCGCGACACCTTCGGCTACAACGGCTCGGGCATCATCCGCGAGTACCTGGACCACCCGGGCGCCGTGGCGATCCTCGCCCTCGACGAGCAGGACCGCGTACTCCTGATCAAGCAGTACCGGCATCCGGTGCGCGTGCGGGAGTGGGAACTGCCCGCCGGCCTGCTCGACGAAGCCGGGGAACACCCGCTCGTCGGCGCGCAGCGGGAGCTGGCCGAGGAAGCCGACCTCACGGCGACCCGCTGGGACATGCTCAGCGAGTTCTACACCTCGCCGGGCGGCAGCAACGAGGTCATCCGGATCTACCTGGCCCGCGGCCTGGCGGTCGCCGACGACGTGTTCGCGCGCACCGAGGAGGAAGCCGACATCGAGATCCGCTGGGTTCCCCTTGACGAGTGCGTCGACGCCATCCTGGCGAGCAAGGTGCAGAACCCGTCGCTCGTGATCGGCGCCCTGGCCGCGCACGCCGCCCGGGCCCGCGGGTGGAGCAGCCTCGCGCCGGCGGACACGCCGTGGCCGCGGCATCCGACCAATTGGGACCACGAGGTGTGACCGCCCCGGCGGCTGCGGGCGGGGAGTCGGCTGTGGTGCCGGCAGCGGCTGTGCCTTCGGCTGCGACTGCGGCTGCGCGCTCAGCCGTGGTTCCGGCTGATACTCCGACGGTTGCTCCGGCCGTGGCTTCGGCCATGGATTCCTTTTTGCGGCACGTCGCGGTCGAGCGCGGGCTGAGCGCCAACACCGTCGCCGCGTACCGGCGCGACCTCGTGATCTACGGCCGCTGGCTCGCCGCCGCCGACCTCGCCGCGCTGGCCGGGATCACGGCGCAGCACATCTCCGAGTTCGTGCGGTTCCTGGGTTCCCGGGAGGAGTCGCCGCTGACGGCGGCGTCGATCGCGCGCATCCTGTCGACGGTGCGCGGCTTCCACCGGTTCCTGCTCGAGGAGGGCGTGGTCGAGACGGATGTCGCGCACGAGTCCAAGCCGCCGAAGCTCGGCACCCGGCTGCCCAAGGCCATCTCGGTCGAGCAGGTCACGGCCCTGCTCGCGGCGACCGACGGCGACGAGGTGCAGAACCTGCGCGACAAGGCCCTGCTGGAGCTGCTCTACGCCACCGGCGCACGGGTGTCCGAGGTGGTCAATCTCAACGTGGACGACGTGCTCGAGCCCGACGTCGTGCGCCTGACCGGCAAGGGCAACAAGCAGCGCATCGTGCCCGTCGGCAGCTTCGCGCGCACGGCCCTCGACATCTGGCTGGTTCGGGGGAGGCCCCTGCTGTCGGGGCGAGGCAAGGCCACTCCGGCCCTGTTCCTCGGCCTCCGCGGACAGCGGGTCAGCCGGCAGAATGCATGGCTGATCATCCGTGCCGCCGCCGAGCGGGCCGGATTCGAGGGGCACGTGTCGCCGCACACGCTGCGGCATTCCTTCGCCACCCACCTGCTCGAGGGCGGGGCCGATGTGCGCGTGGTGCAGGAGTTGCTCGGCCATTCCTCGGTCGCCACCACCCAGATCTACACCCTGGTCACCGCCGACACCCTCCGCGACATGTACACGACCGCGCACCCCCGCGCCCGTCCGGTCCCGCCGGTCCCGCCGGTCCCGTCCTCGCCCGTCCCGCCCGTCTCACCTATCCCGCCCTCGGGGCCAGACCCCGCCTAACTGTTCCCGTTCCGGTCGAGAGTGCCCGGTGTAACGGTCACTCTCGACCGGAACGGGAACTATCGCGGCCCCCGTGGGAGCGGCGCAGACCGGGTCAGAGGGCGCGGAGCCCCACGGCCAGGGTGATCGGCTCGCGCTGCCCGCCCGAGTGCACGATGTGCGCGCCGTCGACGGTGAGCTGGCTGGCGTGGCAGCGGAGGGCTGCGGTCACCGTGGCGAGGTGCCGGTCGAGGGCGAACCACTCCGCGTCCGGGGCCGGATCGTGCACGACCTCGGCGAACGGTGCGCTCTCCGCCCGGCAGGCCGCCAGGGTCGCCTCGTGCATGCGTACATGGTCCGGATGCCCGTAGCCGCCGCCGTTGTCGTAGCTGATCACCAGGTCGGGCCGAAGCTGCGCGATCAGCGCGGCCACATCGGCGGCCACCTCCGCCAGCGGCGCCCGCACCAGGGCGTCATCGTCGATGTCGTCGGCGGGCCCGGCGAGCCCGGGGCGGATCCACTTCATGCCCGAGTCACGGTAGACGCGGCGCTGCAGGTGACCGGCCCGCGCGGGACGTTCACCGAGCCGGAACCGCGCAGCGATGCCGAGAGTCTCCGCGGCCCGCCGCAACTCCTGCTCGCGCTCGTGCGTGAGCGCATCCGTGCCCTCGAGCACCGACAGCGGCCCCGGCACGACGTCGCCCTGCTCGCCGCGGGTGGCGGTCAGCAGCGACACCCGGATGCCGCGGGCCACCAGCTCCGCGATCAGAGCGCCGGTCGAAATGGTCTCGTCGTCGGGGTGCGCGTGCACGAACAGCACCGACGCCACCCCGTCCAGAAGGCCCGGCCCGTCAAAATCCGGCCCGCCGAAGCCCGGCCGGTCAAAATCAGCAGCGCCGCCAGCCCCGCTCATGCGCTCAGGAGCGTGTGCCGCCAACCCTCGTCGCCGGGGCCCACGAGCGAACGGTAGACCGCCAGCAGACCCTCCGCCGAGCGCGGCCAGTCCAGGTGCTCCGCCCGCTCCCGGGCGGCCAGGGACAGCCGGCGGGCGAAGGCGGGGTTCGAGAGGATGCCGGTGAGCGCCTCCGCCCACACCTCGGGATCCCGGGAGTCCAGCACCACCCCCGTGTCCCCGTTGACCACGGCCTCACGCAACCCGCCGGCCGCGGCGGCGACGACGGGCACGCCGCTGGCGGCAGCCTCCAGCGCGACCAGGCCGTACGTTTCCGAGTGGGACGGCACCAGCACCACCCGGGCACCGCGCAGCAGCCCGGCCAGGTCGGCGCGGGACTGCGGGCCGACGAAACGCACGCCCGACGCGATCCCGTGGCGGGCCGCGAGGGCCTGCAGCTCGTCGATGTACCCGTCGTAGTCGCTGGAGGCGTCCCCCGCGATCACGAGTTCGGGGCGCAGCTCCGCCGACACGGCCGCGATCGCCTCGATCGCGAGGTCCAGACCCTTGAGCGGCTGCAGGCGCGCGGCGACGACGGCGTAGCCCCGCCCGGCAGGCGAGGAGGCCCCGGCCGGGGAAGTGACCTCGGCAGGGGAAGTGACCCCGGCCGCCGAAGCGACCCCGGTCGGCCGGAACAGCGTCCCGTCGACGCCCGGCAGCACGATCGCAACCCGGTCCGGCGACCCGCCGAGCCGCCGCACGACGGTGTCGGCCTCGGCTTCGCTGATCGCCACGATGGCGTCGGATGTCTGGGCGAGCCAGGCCTCCCCGGCCATCCGGCCCGGGGATTCGGCGCGTTCGCCGGCCGACAGCGGCGTCGACTCGTCCGCGGCGATGCTGTGGAAGCTCTGCACGTGGGGGACACCGCGCAGGCGGGCCAGCGGCAGGGCCGCCATGCCGGAGAACCAGTGGTGCGAGTGGATGACGTCGTACGGTCCCAGCGCGGCCATCCGCACCCGGAACGCGTCGATGAAGCCCTCGTGGTCGCCCTTGGGAACCGGACGGGCCGGGCCGGCGTCGAGGAACCGGAGGGTGACCCCCGGGGTCAGCTGCACGTCGGACAGCTCGGTCGAGGAGCGCCGGGTGAGGATCTCGACCTGGTGCCCGGCGGCGGCGAGGGCCTCGGCCTGGTGCCGCACGACCACGTTCATGCCGCCGGCGTCGCCGGAACCGGGCTCGGCACCCGGCGAGGTGTGCAGGCAGACGAGCGCGATACGGAGAGGCGCAGGGACGGGCGCAGAGAGGTGAGGCACTGTGAAATCTTAACTCACCAGCCTGTGACGCCCCCTGTGCCGGTTCACAGCGTCCCCCCAGACGCGGATTCACCTCCGGATTTGGCTGGCAGACCGGCCTTTTCGGCGATCCCTGCCCAAATGTGCCCCCGTGAATCGGTACACTCGAACACAGTGATTGGTGCAGGACGGATCGGGGACATCTCAGTGGCGCGCAAGCAAGATGACCGGGTACGACTCCCCGGTCTGGACGAGGTACCAGTCGGTGCGACTGGGCGCCCGAAGCGCGACTTCGACGAGCCGGTGACACTGGTCAGTCACGGCCCGGCCCGGATCATCTCCCTGTGCAACCAGAAGGGCGGCGTCGGCAAGACGACGACCACCATCAACCTGGGTGCCGCGCTGGCCGGCTACGGCCGCCGCGTGCTGGCCATCGACTTCGACCCGCAGGGCGCACTGTCCGCCGGTCTCGGCGTGCCCACCCACGACGTCACCACCATCTACGACCTGCTCCTGAGCGGATCGGTCAACCCGCACGACGCCATCCAGAAGACGTCCGTGCACAACCTCGACATCATCCCGGCGAACATCGACCTGTCCGCCGCGGAGGTGCACCTGGTCAACGAGGTCGCCCGCGAGCAGATCCTCGCCCGGGTGCTGCGCAAGATCTCCGCCGACTACGACGTGATCCTGATCGACTGCCAGCCCTCGCTCGGCATCCTCACCGTGAACGCCCTCACCGCCAGCCACGGCGTGCTCATCCCGCTCGAGTGCGAGTTCTTCGCCCTCCGCGGTGTGGCCCTCCTGATCGAGACCATCGACAAGGTGCGCGACCGCCTCAACCCCGCCATCGAGCTCGACGGCATCCTCGCGACCATGTTCGACTCCCGCACGCTGCACTCCCGCGAGGTGCTCGAGCGCGTCGTCGACGCCTTCGGCGAGAGCGTGCTCGAGACCGTCATCGGCCGCACGGTCAAGTTCCCCGATGCCAGCGTCGCCGGGGTGCCGATCACCGAATTCGCGCCAGAGCACGCGGCCGCCAAGGCTTACAAGCAGGCGGCGCGGGAACTGATCCAGCGTGGCGCCGTCGCCTGACGCGGCTGCTCCGAAGACATTTTCGGTTGCCCTCGGCAACTTCGAAGGCCCGTTCGACCTGCTCCTGACCCTGATCGGCAAGCACGAACTCGACATCACCGAGATCTCGCTCAGCCGGGTGACGGATGAATTCATCGCCTATCTGCGCGGCCTCGACCAGACCGAGGAACTCGACCAGGCCACCGAATTCCTGGTCGTCGCGGCGACCCTGCTCGATCTGAAGGTGGCCGGCCTGCTGCCCCAGGGTGAGCTCGTCGACGCGGAAGACGCCGCCCTGCTCGAGGCCCGCGACCTTTTGTTCGCCCGGCTGCTGCAGTATCGCGCGTTCAAGACCGCCTCGCTCTGGTTCCAGGAGCACCTCGACACCGAATCCACCCGGCACGTGCGCGCGGTGCGGCTCGAGGAGAAGTTCCGGCAACAGACCCCCGAGCTGGTCTGGACCCTCTCCCTCGCCGACTTCGGCGCCCTCGCCGCGCTGGCCCTCACCCCGCGGGAGCTGCCCACCGTGGGGCTCGACCACCTGCACGCGCCGCTGGTCAGCATCCGTGAACAGGCGGCCTGGATCGTAATGATGCTGCGCCCGGGGGAGACCCTCACCTTCCGCGAGCTGATCGTCGACACCCCGCAAAAAGGCATGGTGATCGCCCGTTTCCTGGCCGTGCTCGAGCTCTACCGGCTCGGCGCGATCTCGTTCGACCAGCTCGAACCGCTCGGCGACCTCAGCCTGCACTGGAGCGCCGAATCCTGGAGTGAAGACACCCTCGCCAACCTCGGAGCCGACTATGACCAGTAACGCTCACGCCGTCCAGCCAGCCCGGGCCGAGCAGAACACGCAGCCGACGGATGCCGCCGAGCCGGCCCTCGAACGCACCCTCGAGGCGATCCTGATGGTCGCCGACGAGCCCCAGAGCCTGCTGCACCTCGCGGCGGCGGTCGACGCCCCGCTGCCCCGGGTGCGCGCGGCCGTGGACCGGCTCGTGGCCGACTTCGACGGCCTCGCCGGCACCGTGCGCCGTGGCTTCGAACTGCGCGAGGTGGCCGGCGGCTGGCGCATCTACGTGCGCGCCGAGCACGACCTGGCCGTGGCCGACTTCGTGGTCACCCAGAACCCCAGCCGGCTCTCGCAGGCCGCACTGGAGACCCTCGCGGTGATCGCTTACAAGCAACCGATCAGCCGCGGGGCTGTAGCCTCGATTCGTGCCGTTAATGTGGACTCGGTCGTGCGCACTCTGCTGGGCCGCGGTCTGATCACCGAAGCCTTCACCGATAGTGAGACCGGTGCGATCAACTACGGCACCACAGACTTGTTGCTCACCCAGCTCGGAATCAACTCGCTCGACGAGTTGCCCTATATATCGCCGTTGCTCAATGACGGTGCCAACGGATTTGAGGATCTGCCATGACGAATGACTACCAGGAGACACCGGGGACTCCGCCCCAGGGCACGCCGACCAACCCGGAGGCCGCCGCCGACGGCGTGCGCCTGCAGAAGGTCATGGCCTCCGCCGGCGTGGCCTCCCGCCGCGTGTCCGAAGACATGATCGCCGCCGGCCGCGTGCGCGTGAACGGCAAGGTCGTCACCGAACTGGGCCGCCGCATCCACCCCGACTCCGACCAGATCATGGTCGACAACATCGCCGTGCAGCTGGACACCAGCCGCCGCTACGTGATGCTGAACAAGCCCGTCGGCGTCGTCTCCTCGATGCAGGATGAGAGCGGCCGCCCCGACCTGCGCGAGTTCACCGACCAGTTCGAGGAACGCCTGTTCAACGTGGGCCGCCTCGACGCGATGACGAGCGGCCTGCTGATCCTGACCAACGACGGCGACCTCGCACACGTGCTCGCGCATCCGTCGTTCGGGGTCTTGAAGACCTACATCGCCAAGGTCGAGGGCCGCGTGTCGCCGCAGACCATCCAGCTGCTGCAGAACGGCATCGAACTCGACGACGGCCCCATCGCCGCCGACAAGGCCCGCATCCTGACCAGTCCTCCCGGCGACGGCTTCAGCCTGGTCGAGCTCACCCTGCACTCCGGCCGCAACCGGATCGTGCGCCGCATGATGGAGGCCGTCGGCCACCCCGTCGTCGACCTGGTGCGCCGCCAGTTCGGACCGCTGCACCTCGGCACCCTCCGGGTCGGCGATGCGCGCGATTTGACTAAGGTTGAACTCGGTCAGCTGCTCACCGTGTCGCGGGCCGAAACGAAGAACTAGGCCGGCCGTCAGGAGTCCCCACGTGGTTGAATCCCGCCTGATCGGGCCCGTGCGCGTCGTGGGCGCCGGGCTGCTCGGCACCAGCGTCGGCCTGGGCCTCAGCGCGCGCGGAATCGACGTCATCCTCGACGACGCCTCGCCGACCAACCTGAGCATCGCCGTCGACTACGGCGCCGGCCGCGCCGCCCTGCCCGGTGACGCCCCGCAGCTGATCGTGGTCTGCGTGCCGCCCGACGTGACCGCCGAGATCGTCGCGCGCGAACTCGCCGCCTACCCGCAGGCGATCGTGACGGATGTCGCGAGCGTCAAGCTGGCCCCGCTGCAGGAGCTCCGCGAACGCGGAGCCGACGTGTCCCGCTACATCGGCGGCCACCCCCTGGCCGGCCGCGAACGCGGGGGACCCCTCGCCGGTCGCGCCGACCTGTTCGTCGGGCGCCCGTGGGTGGTCGCCGCACACGACGCGATCAGCTACCAGCAGGCCACCGCGATCGACGACCTCATCCTCGACTTGGGCGCGACCCTGGTCGAGATGACGCCCGAAGAGCACGACCGCGGCGTCGCACTCATCTCCCACGTGCCCCAGGTCGTCTCCACGATCATGGCGCGCCGTTTAACGGATGCCCCCGGCTCCGCCTTGAACCTCGCCGGGCAGGGCCTGCGCGACGTGACCCGGGTCGCGGCGAGCGACCCGGAACTGTGGGTGCAGATCCTGGGCGCGAACGCCGCCCCGGTGCGCGACATCCTGGTCGCCTACCGCGAAGACCTCGACCGGTTCATCGACGCCCTCGCCGACCCGGCCGCCCCCGGCGCCCGGCGCAAGGTGGCCGAGGAACTCGCCGGCGGCAACGCCGGCGTCTCCCGGCTGCCGGGCAAGCACGGCCAGGACCGCCGCTACGCCTCCTTCATCGTGATGATCGACGACCGGCCCGGCCAGATCGCCCGGCTGCTGAACGAGATCGGCGAGCTGAACGTGAACATGGAAGACCTGCGCCTGGAGCATTCGCCGGGCGCCCAGATCGGCCTGGCCGAAATCTCCGTACTCCCCGAGGCCGTTTCCCGCCTCACTGAAGAGCTGGCCGCCCGCGGCTGGCGGATTGCTGGTTAATATGGGTCGTCACTCAAGCCCCCACATCGTCGCCATCGACGGACCGGCCGGCAGCGGCAAGTCCAGCGTCAGCCGCGCCGCGGCCCTGCGCATCGGCTTCGACTACCTCGACACGGGCGCCGCCTACCGGGCGTTCGCCTGGTTCGTGAACGACCGGGGGATCGACGCGGAGAACACCGACGCCGTCGTGGCCGCCCTGGCCGACTTCGACTACTCCATCGGAATCGCCCCCGACGAGCACGTCGTCCGGGTCGGTGAAACGGATGTCACCGACGCGATCCGCGACCCCGCCGTCTCCGCGATCGTGAGCTCCGTGGCCCGCATCCCGGAGGTGCGCGCGCACCTCACGCAGCTGTTCCGCACGATCGCCGCGAGCTCGAAGCGCACCGGAATCGTGATCGAAGGCCGGGACATCACGACCGTGGTGGCCCCCACCGCCGAGATCCGCATACTGCTCACCGCCTCCGAGGAGGCTAGAATGGCTAGGCGCTCTGCGGAAATATCGACCCAATCGGCTGAAACCGTGGCGGAACAGATGCGATCGAGGGATCGCGCTGACTCACAGGTAGTCGAATTCATGAGCGCCGCAGACGGTGTGACCACCGTCGATTCCACTCATCTCGACTTAGAAGCGACCATTGACGCGGTCCTCGACGTCATCAATACCTACCGCGAGGCCATCGCATGACCAACAACAACGACTTCGACGACATGATCCCAGCCATCGACACCGAGCTGGTAACACGCCTGGACGACCTCGATGAAGACCTGGTGACGCAACGCGCTGCCGCACTCCGCACCGGACTCAACGAGTACGAGCTCGACGAAGAGGACTTCGACGTCCTCGACACGGTGACCGAAGACCCCGACGCCATCCAGTACCTGCCGGCCCTGCCGGTCATCGCCATCGTCGGCCGCCCGAACGTGGGCAAGTCCGCCCTGGTGAACCGCATCCTCGGCCGCCGCGAGGCTGTCGTGGAGGACACCCCCGGCGTGACCCGTGACCGGGTCACCTACAAGGGCGAATGGCACGAACGCCGCTTCAGTCTCGTCGACACCGGCGGCTGGGAGCCCGACGCCAAGGGCATCGACGCTTCCGTCGCCGCTCAGGCCGAACTGGCCATCGAACTCTGCGACGTCGTCATGTTCGTCGTCGACGCCAACGTGGGGCCGACCTCCACCGACGAGGCCGTCGTGCGCCTGCTGCGCAAGGCCGGCAAGCCCGTCTTCCTCGTCGCCAACAAGGTCGACGACATCCGTCAGGAACCCGAAGCCGCCAGCCTCTGGGCGCTCGGCCTCGGCCAGCCCTGGCCAGTCTCTGCCCTGCACGGCCGCGGCGTCGCCGACCTGCTCGACGCGATCCTCGAGAAACTCCCCGAGATCTCCGCCGTCGCCAAGCAGGAAGTCGGCGGACCGCGCCGCGTCGCCATCCTCGGCCGCCCGAACGTGGGCAAGTCGAGCCTCCTGAACAAGGTCGTCGGCGAGGAGCGCGTTGTCGTCAACGAGCTCGCCGGCACCACCCGCGACCCGGTCGACGAGCAGGTCGAGCTCGGCGGCAAGGTGTGGCGCTTCGTCGACACCGCCGGCATCCGTCGCCGCGTGCACCTCTCGCAGGGCGCCGACTTCTACGCCTCGCTGCGCACCAGCGCCGCCCTCGAAAAGGCCGAGGTCGCCGTGGTTTTGATCGACGTGACCGAGGTGATCAGCGAGCAGGACGTGCGCGTGATCGACCTGGTGCTCGAATCCGGCCGCGCCCTGGTGCTCGCCTTCAACAAGTGGGACCAGATCGACGACGACCGTCGCCGCTACCTCGAGCGTGAGATCGAGCAGGACCTGGCGCACGTCGCCTGGGCCCCGCGCGTGAACATCTCGGCCAAGACCGGCCGCCACATGGAGAAGCTCGTCCCCGCACTCGAACTGGCGCTGGAGTCGTGGGACACCCGCGTCGCCACCGGCAAGTTCAACGCGTTCCTGGCCGAGCTCGCCGCGTCGCACCCGCACCCCGTGCGCAGCGGCAAGCAGCCGCGCATCCTGTTCGGCACCCAGGCGTCCAGTCGCCCGCCGACCTTCGTCATCTTCACCACCGGGTTCCTCGACCCGGGCTACCGTCGCTACATCCAGCGTCGCCTGCGCGAGGTCTACGGCTTCGAGGGAAGCCCGATCAACCTCAGCATGCGCGTGCGCGAGAAGCGCAAGCGCTAAGCCGCAGCCCTCAGCAGCGAACCTGAAAGACCCCGAACGGCACCCCCGTTCGGGGTCTTTTACGTTGCCGGGCCCTGCACCGACATTTTTCGTATCGAGTTTTTTCACAGCTCGATTCACGACCCATCTGACATTCCCCCCGCCCTAACGCCCCACGGCACCGGACCCGAAATCCGAGGTGCCCGATCTCTCGTGGCACGTCTGTGCCCACAGCCCCACAGGTTCGCCAGACCCTCCACTCGCGCGAATCGTTCCAATCCTGCCCCTCGAGGATGCTTCTCCATGCCTACGAAGTCCCTAGCTTCGCCTGCCCGCAAACGGCAATTCGGTTCCGAACGCAGCACCACACCGCTCCCGATCGTGCACGACCGCCCCAGTGATTCGAAGATCACCTGGGGGCGCCTCGCCATCCTGGTCACCGTGCTGGCCTGGCTGACCTACCTCGTCTACACGATCATGCGCGAGTTTCTCAACAACGGCACCCAGAGCTTCCGCTTCACCACCGAGGCGATCTCCTATCTCGTCGTGGTCACATTCCTGACCTTCTCCGCGCTGATGTACCTGGTCGCCCGCCAGGGCGCCCTGCAGCGTTTCCGCGACCACGTGCGGGTTCCCCGCGCCGAGCTGGACAGCCACTTCGGCGCCCAGCAGCGGTCGATGACCGTGCTCGTGCCGTCCTACAGCGAGGAACCCGCCGTCGTGCGGGCCACACTCTGGTCAGCGGCGCTGCAGGAGTACCCCTCCCTGCGCGTCGTGCTGCTCCTGGGCGACCCGCCGCATCCGACCGACGCCGTCGTGGCCGAGCGCCTCGCCTACTCGCGGGGAATCGCCCAGCAGATCGAGGCCGCGCTGGCCGAACCGAGGGTGCGATTCAGCGACGAGCTGCTGATCTGCGAGCTCGAGCTGGCCGCTGACCCCGCGGTGTCCGTGGAGGCCGTGCGGGAGCTGGCCGGCCACTATTCCTGGGCGGCCGGCTGGCTCGACCGCATGAAGGCCGCCGAGAAGGTCACCGACCACGTCGACACCTTCTTCGTCGAGCAGGTGCTCGGCGGCCTGTCCGCCGAGCTGGCCCTCACCGCGACGGCCCTGAACGCGGCCGCCGACGAGAACACGGCGCCCACGAAAGAACGGATGCTGGAACTCCACCGCCGCCTGGTCTGGACCTTCTCCGCCGAGCTCGATACCTTCGAGCGCAAGCTCTACGCGTCGCTGTCGCACGAGGCGAACAAGGCCATGAACCTCAACGCCTACATTGGGCTGATGGGCGGTTTCTTCCGCCGCGAGGAGGGGCCGGACGGCACCATCCTCCGTCCCGTCGCCGACCGGGCCGACGCCGACTTCGTCGTGTCGGACTCCGACTACCTGCTCACCCTCGACGCCGACTTGCTGCTGCTGCGCGATTACTGCCTGCGCCTGGTCTACTTCCTCGAGCAGCCCGACAACGCCCGCGTGGCCGTGACCCAGACCCCGTACTCGTCGTTCCGCGGGGCGCCCACCCGCATCGAGCGGCTCGCCGGGGCGACCACCGACATCCAGCACATCCTGCACCAGGGCATGTCCCACTACGGCGCCACGTTCTGGGTGGGGGCGAACGCCGTCATCCGCAAGCGCGCCCTCGAGGACATCGTCGAGGTGGAGACCGTCGGCGGTTTCGAGGTGCGCCGTTACGTGCAGGACCGCACCGTGATCGAGGACACCGAGTCGAGCATCGACCTCGGCACCCACGGCTGGACCCTGGTGAACTACCCCGAACGCCTCAGCTACAGCGCCACCCCGCCCGACTTCGGTTCGCTGATCGTGCAGCGGCGGCGCTGGGCTAACGGCGGGCTGCTGATCCTGCCGAAGCTCTGGCAACAGCTGCGCGAGCGCCGCCGCCAGGGTCACCCGGTCAGCCTGACCGAGCTGTTCCTGCGGGTGAACTACATGACCTCGATCGCCTGGGCCAGCTTCGGCCGAATGTTCCTGCTGGCCTACCCCTACGACAGCCGGCTGCTCAGCCCCGTCGTGGTGTTCGCCGCCCTGCCATACTTTCTCGCCATGGGCAGCGACCTGCGCTTCTGCGGCTAGAAGGCCAGCGACATCTTCCGCATCTATGGCTTCAACCTGGTGCTGCTGCCGGTGAACCTGGCCGGGGTGCTGAAGTCCCTCGAGCAGGCGATCACGATCAAGAAGATCCCCTTCGCCCGCACGCTCAAGGTGAAGAACCGCACCGCCGCGCCGCTCCTGTTCGTGCTGACGCCCTACCTGATCGTCGCGTTCTCCGGCCTGACCCTGTGGCGTGACGTGCTCGCCCAGAACTGGGGCAACGCGGCCTTCGCGGCGTTCAACCTGCTGCTGGCCGGTGCGGCGATCCTCGCGACCATCGGTCTCTGGAACTCCGTCGTCGACGTCTGGCTCGGCTGCACCCGCTGGCTCTGCGTGGAACGTAAGCCCCGCGCCGCCTCGCCGGGTACCGCCGGCGGGCAGCCGGAACCGGCGCTGGACTGGCGCGCGGTGATCTATCACGGCTACGCGCCGGGTGCGGTGCCTGCGGGCGTGGACGGGGCATCCGTGCACCGGCATTCCCTGCAGAACGTGCGGGTCGCCTCATGAGTGAGGCGGTGCCGGTGCAGGCCGACGCGGTGCAGGCCGACCCGCCCCGGGCCTCGCGCCGGCTGTCCCCGGTGCGGGTCCTGCTCTCGATGCTGCTGGTGGGCGTGCTCAGCGTGGGCGGCTACCTCGGCGTGCAGATGTGGACCGCCGCCCGGGCATCCGAGGCGTACACGCCCTGGTTCGCCGGCTACACGGATGTCACGGCCACGCCCACCTTCAACTTCGAGACCCCGGCGTCGAATGCCGGCCGTGACGTGGTGCTGTCCTTCATCGTGGCGGCCACCGACGCGCCCTGCGTGCCGACCTGGGGCACCGCGTTCACCCTCGACGAGGCCTCGGAATCCCTCGACCTCGACCGCCGGCTGGCCCGCACCGAGAAGCTCGGCGGCCAGGTCGTGGTCTCATTCGGCGGGCTGCGCAACGACGAACTCTCGACCGTGTGCACCGACCCGGGCAACCTGGTCGACGCCTACGCGGCCGTGGTCGACCGCTACCAGGTGACCACCATCGACCTCGACATCGAGGCCGAGAACCTCAGCGACACCGCCGCCGGCCTCCGCCGCGCCACCGCGATCAAGACCCTGCAGGAGCAGCGCCGCAAAGACGGCAAGGACCTCGCCGTCTGGCTCACCCTGCCGGTCGCGCCCGCCGGAATGACGGAGCAGGGCACGGATGCCGTCAGCCAGATGCTGAACGCCGGGGTGGATCTGGCCGGCGTCAACCTGATGACGATGGACTACGGCTCGAGCCGCGCCGAGGGCGACAGCATGGCCACCGCGTCGATCGCCGCCCTCAAGGCCGGCCACCGGCAGCTAGGCGCCCTGTACGCGCGAGCCGGCACCGACCTCACCGACGCCACCCTGTGGTCGAAGATCGGCGCCACCCCGATGATCGGCCAGAACGACGTGCCGAGCGAGGTCTTCAGCCTCAAGGACGCCACCAGGCTGAGCAGGTTCGCGCAGGAGAACAAAATCGGGCGCATGTCGATGTGGTCGCTGAACCGCGACCAGACCTGCGGCTCGAACTACGCCGACCTCAAACGGGTGTCCGACTCCTGCAGCGGCGTCAGCCAGGGCGAGACCCGCTTCGCCGATCTGCTCGCCAAGGGGTTCACGGGGCGGCCGGAGGCATCCGCGTCGACCACGACCACAGACGAGACCGACAAGATCGGTGACCTCACCGACGACCCGGAGACCAGCCCGTACCCGATCTGGGCCGCGGAGGCCTCCTACCTGTCCGAAACCAAGATCGTCTGGCACCGCAACGTGTACCAGGCCAAGTGGTGGACGCGCGGCGACCTGCCCGACAACCCCGTTCTGAACGCGTGGGAGACGCCGTGGACGTTGATCGGCCCGGTGCTGCCGGGGGAGAAGCCGATCCAGGCGCCCTCCCTGCCGGCCGGCACCTACCCGAGCTGGGACGGCGCCGCCACCTACCAGAAGGGCGACCGGATCCTGCTGGGTGGAGCGCCCTTCGAGGCCAAGTGGTGGAACCAGGCCGAAAGCCCCGAGGCGGCCTTCTCGAACCCCGACGGTTCCCCGTGGACCCCGCTCAGCGCAGCCGAGGTGGCCGCCCTCCTGGCGACCCCGCCGCCGGCGCCGGTCGTGCCTGCGCCGCTCGCTCCTGCACCCGTCGTTCCTGCACCCGCGGCGACGACGAATGCTCCGACGCCCGCGCCGACACCGGCCGGCTAGGTCTTCGGTTGACTCGAGGCGGCCGCTCGGCCCTGCAGCACCAGTTCCATCACCGAGCGGTCCTCCGTCGGCCGTGACACCACCGCGAATCCGGCTGCCGTGAACAGCGTCTGCGTGCCGTGATACAGCTCCGCCGACGGCGCCCCCGGCCGCCGGGTGACGTCCACCGGGTACCCCTCGATCACCCGGGCGCCCTGGCTGCGAGCCTGCTCGACAGCCGCGCGGAGCAGTGCGGCCGCGACCCCGCGGCGCCGATACCCCACCCGCACCACGAAGAACGTCACCGCCCACACGGATGCGTCGTCCGCTTCGTGCCTGCTGCCCTGAACGACCACCTTCGTGGCGAAGCCGCGGGTACGCGGTCTTCGGCTCAACAGCGCACCATCCCACCGCTTCTTCGTCGAGATACGCCACCACGCCGGGCCCGGGGGAGCTCGCCCGCACCTGTTCCCGCAGCATCCCGGCGCACGCGTCGGTTGTGACCTCCGCCCATGCCTTGCCCTGCAGCTTGAAGTACTGGCACCAGCACCCCGCCGGGTCTCCGCGGGTGCCTAACACTCGCTCCAGGTCCACCCACGGCACGGATGCGACGGATTCGATCCTGAACTGGGCGTCAGCAGTCATGGGGTCACGCTACGCCCACGGCTGCGGATTCGCCGCGCAGCCCCCGCGTGACGCTGGCGCCGCACGTTCAGGCCACCCGTCTGCAGATCCCGTGCTCAAACGACGGATGGTGTCCGCGAGCACTCCGCGGACGCGGTAAGCTATTCGAGTTGTCTCCTGTTGATTCCACTCGTTGAAATCGCGCAGGAGCGGCGGGCTGTGGCGCAGCTTGGTAGCGCACTTGACTGGGGGTCAAGGGGTCGCAGGTTCAAATCCTGTCAGCCCGACCAATTGAACCGGCTCTGATCTGCGGAAACGTGAAGTCAGGGCCGGTTTGGCATTTGAACCCGTAGCCGCTATTCCCTACTTATTCGCGAAGTATTCGCGGTGGCTGCCGGATTGGCTCTAGCCAGTTCCTCGAGAATGCGCGCAACGTCGGCGGCGATCGCCGGTTTGGAAATGTAGAACTCGCGGGTGATCGCGGGGGAGGAGTGGCCGAGCTGGTGGGCGGCGGTCTCGGCGTTGACACGTTCGGAGATGAGAGTGGCCACGGTCTTTCGGAACGTGTGGGGCGTGACCCAGTCGAGTCCAGTGTCCTGACGGATCTGCCGCCAGCGCCGCTCGACGTTGTTGACCTGCTGCCAAGTGCCGTTCCGTGTCGAGAACACCGCGTCGATCGGGTTCACGGGCGATGCCGTACGCCGGCGCTTGAGCATGATGATGGCAAAGTCCGGGAGCGCAACTGTTCTCACGCTGGAGTCCGACTTCGGGCGGGCCTTTCGGTATGTGCCTTTGCCCGGCTCCGTCTTGATCGTGCCGTTGATGGTGAGGTTGGGCCGTAGGGCATCGAGGGCAATGTCCTCCCAGCGCAGGGCGAGGATCTCGCCGATCCGCGCTCCGGTCGCAAGCATGAGGTCGATGATGTCGGCCATGTCGCCGGACGCCTTCGGTCCAGGCCGTCGCTCAGCCGTCCACGCACCGAGCGCTTTGCGCACCGCGCTGAGGTCCTCGAGGCTCAACGACCGGGGCTCAGACCTCTCGCGGTGAATGCGTGAAGTCTGCTGGACGGGGTTCACGGCGAGCGCGTCGTGGCGAACCGCCAAACCCAGCATCGCGCCCAACACCACCTTTGTCTTGCGCTGACGGCTGATGCTGGTCGCCCGGAGCCGGACCAGAAACAGATCCAGTCGACTTGTTGTCACTTCCCGAAGGCGCAGTCCGCCGAATTCGGGTATGACGACCTTGGTGAGTACACGTTCGTACTCGTTGATCGTTGTGCCCTCGATGCGGCCCTCATCGCGCAGGTACTTGAGCCACAGCGTGGCGAGCGTGGCGATCGTCGTGGCGGCAGTGATCGCCTGTTGCGTCGGTGTTGCGCGGTCCACCAGTTTCTCGCGCAGGGCACGTTCCGCGGCCGCGACGGTCGTGCCGGTGGCTGTGACTTCTCGGGCCACGCCGTCCTTGTCTCGGATCCGGGTGCGTGCGCGGTAGACACCCTCGCGAACTCGCGTCGTTCGGATCGTTCCCCAGGTGCCCAACGATGTCGGTGGGCGTCCGCGTCCCATCTCGTCGCCCTGTCAGCGCGGCCGACTAGCACGGGACAGGGAGACGCCTCCTGCTGCTCCGTCCTCGCGGCCGCCCGGGAGGTCGTCGAAGCTCTCGACATGATCGGCGACCCAGGCGTCCAGGTCAGAGCGACGGTAGCGTAAGCATCCGCCAAGCTTCACGGCTGGCGGGCCAAATCCCGTTCGTCGAGTCCGCCAGGTGTACAGGGTCGCCTTCGGGATCGAGAGGTAGGCCGCCGCCTGGTCGATCGTGAGGATGGCGCCCCCCATGGTGGCGTCGATCGTCATGTTCATCGTGTGCTCCTTTGCCGTAGCGAGAAAGGGTTTGCCCTCGTGCTGAAGGTGCGCAGCAGCCACCAGCTTGGCCTTGAAACTGTAGGAAGGCGGAGCCAGTTTTTATTGCGGTGCCGCGTGCGAAGCCGCACGGATCGTTGTGCCCGCAAGGGGAACCCTCTGCGGGCGCCCTCCTGACTTGGGTGACGTTAGCGCCTTCAGGCTGGAATGGTGAGGCTGATTGGGCCGGCCTCGGCAGGTCCGCCGCATCGTTGTGTGCCGCCCACGCGAACCCAATTGAGTGAAACGTCCCGCTCAGCGAGGACCTCTCCGCTTTCCGAGAGGGCACGCAGGACCGCTTTGTCCGGCGCTGCCATTTCCATCGAGATATTCCAGGTGCTGTCATCGATCTTGGTAGCGAAATAGGGGATTCGAGTTACTGAAGGCTCTGGCGTAAAAGTCTCGAGTTGCTGGGGATCGAGGGTTTCAAGGCCGACGGGGTCGTCTGACTGCTGCAGGACCGGTGCGGGTACCGAACACACGCAGTCTGCACACAACTCCACGACGCTGACGTCTTCTGTTTGGCCTTCGAGCTTGACCTCTACGGTGTTGCTCCACGCCATTGCCGGGCACACATAGACAACGGAGCAGCCGGGCAATGCCAGGGTCAAAAGAAACGCAGCGCCGAGACCCATCAACCGTTTTCGTGTCGACGTTGCGGCACCCATTTCATCCTCTTCGTTGAATGTCATTGGACAACAGCTTTTTAGCGTTTTCATCCGGACGGCGACCCTGCGTGAACGAGTCGTCCGGGAACTGCGGATGCGTCGCGAAGAGCGAAACCGCCGGCATCCCCCTCATGACTACTGGGATTCGAGGTCTGGTACGCCGAGCCTCCCACGTGGTCTGTACTGTCGAGCCCATCGTCACCAAGTCGTGATCCTGGGGATGTGGGCCGGTGTGAGGCGCTAGTAGTGTCGACACCAATCGACCTGGGGGGAACCAGATGAATCGCTGCTCGATAGGCCTTTTCGCGGTGGCCGCGTCACTGTTGCTCTTGACCGGCTGTTCGGGTTTTGCTGAACCGGGGCCCGACAGCACGGGCACTCCTACTCTCAGCCCGCCAGAACTCCCCGAGGGCTTCAAAGATCGCGGCGACGGCGTTGCGACGCGCTTCGTCGACGAAGAACAGTGCGGACAAGGCAGATGCAGCCAGATTGAGATCTACGCATACGATTCTTGCTCCAGCGGCGTGTACGTCAGGGCAGACACCATGGACGAGTCTGGTGTCGTAGTCGGATTCAGTAACGGGTTCACTGGTTCTCTCGCCAAAGGCGACAAAGCCATTGCAACCTTGCCAATCCACGAGGATGCCGCGACTGACGTGAAAATCACCAAAGTGAAATGCCACTAAGCGGTAAGACAATCGGCCGTGACGATTCAGTAACGAGGTGAACTGGATTCCCGCAGCGCTCGATACACTCGCGAAATGATACGCACCCGCGTCCGCCTGTTAGCGATCCTCGCGCTGAGCACATCGATGGCTGGTTGTTCTATCGATGGCGGCGATGATTGTCTTGCGGTTGCTTGGGCAAGCAAAGTGTCAGTTGAGCTGACGGGCGACACTGGCGACGTTAAGACCATTGAGCTGCTCTGCGACGGCAGCCCTTGTCAAGACGGGACGGTAGAGCGCTTGAAGGGGCTCGAGAACCCGAATGAACCCACACCGGTTCCCACCGCAGACGTGACGGATGCCAACGTGACCCAGGTCGACGGCGATACCTGGACTACGTCATTTATGCTCGACGTTCCTGACCGGGCAACGGTTCGTGCCATCGCATCAAACGGTGAGGTGCTCGCGGAGCGCGATGTGATCTTTGAATGGAAACGCGTCGGCGGCTCGGAGCTCTGTGGCGGACCCATGGAAGCTGAACCGATCACTCTGGATATCCGGCCCTAAATCACAAGCGATTGCGCGGGTGTAGCAGGTTGCTCTCCGGCAGCAGCAGTAACGGGCGGCAAGCAGGTGTGGCTCCGGATGCGGGCTGGACTGGGTCGACGAGGACCGGACACTTCTGCATCGTTGCGATTCATCAGGGGGGTGCCAGATCGCCCATAAGTCGGGCGTCCACGGCAGCAGATTCGGCGCCAATTCGCCGAGGTTCCGAGGTCCCGGGGGAGTGGCGTCACCGTGGTCGCGTATCCTCAGGGGTCTTGCCGGGTAGTTTGTCTAGCCGCCCGTCCAGGCGTCCACGCTGATGTCGAACCCGGCAGCACCGCAGGCCGCGCTGACACCGGTCAGGGCTTGACCCCACTCTGGCGACAGCGGATCGATTGGCTCGTTGGCCGCCGACGGCAACAGGTCCTTCAAGGCCTCCACCTGGTCGGCCACCGCGGAGCCGGGCACGGTGTCCACTTGGGCCGTCAGTCGCGCGACGAGCCGGGCGGCCCCTTCGAACTCCTGCTGCAATGAGGGCTCTGCGAGGAGCGAACCGTGCACAATGTGCATAAATGTGAAAACGTCACTCACCTGCGCGCACGTTTCCTCCACGGTCACAGTGGCGGCGGGAGGCGATGCGGTGACGAGCGAGGCATCCGTTTGAGTGCCGACGACGAAACCGACACCAAGTGCGATAAGGATGCCGAGAATCAGGAGGGCGTCGCGGCTGCGTCTCCCGCCGGGCAGCGCGGTCTCGTCGAGTGGCTCCTCAACAAGCTGTTGGAACGAACCCTTGGAACTCACCTCGTGCACTGTCCGGGGACCAGCCACACTCGGTGCCGCCGGTGGGCCGGGGGAGCGGGCCGGCTGGGTGACGGCCCCGGATTCTGCCGACCTGACCGCGATGGCAATCGCGGCACGGTCGGCGGCAACTGTGGCCTGCAGCTCCCGCAGGGCGAGGGTGGCCTGTGGATCGCCAACGGAGTCGCCGTTCGCAGAGAAAACGCGCTTCTGAAGGTCGCGCAGCTGGTTGGCCGGGGACGGTGTGCCATCCGGTGCTGCGTCCGCGGGGTGTGCCGCCCACCAGAGAGCGTTGAGCACGTGCTGGTCACCTGAATAGGCGACCCGCACCGCCGACAGGAAGGCCGGATCACGCTGCGCTCGAGCGAAAATGTCTTCGTCGCCGTGGCCACGCACCAATGAGAGCCCCCAATCATTTATTCGGCCAGCATGGCACAGTGCCCGCGCCCCGCGCCGCCGCGCCCCGCGCCGCCGCGCCCCGCGCC
>NZ_SOGW01000097.1:0-19690 GCF_004403075.1 Cryobacterium sp. TMT2-10
GGGCGCGGGCGCGGGCAGGGGCGGGAGGTCGGGCGCGGGCGAGTGTGGGCAGGCGCGGGCTGCGGGCGGGCCGGTGGGGGACTAGAGCGCGTCGAGCCGGGCGGCCACGTCGGCGGGGAAGCCGCCGGTGCCGATCGGGCTCCAGCGGGTAGGCACGATGCGGATCAGCGACTTGTCCTGCAGGGCCATGGCGGCCCGGTACTCGGCCCAGTCCGAGTGCTCGCCGGCGATGCAGCGGAAGTACTCGACGAGACCGTCGGCCGCCTCGGGCATGTGCAGCACCTCGGCGTCGCCGTCGACCTGGATCCAGCCGCCGTCCCAGTCGTCGGAGAGCACCAGCACGGAGGCGTGCACATTGCGCTCGGCGTTGCGGGTCTTGGCCCGGGACGGGTACGAGGAGATCACGATCCGGCCGTCGGGGTCCACCCCGCCGGCGACCGGCGAGATCTGTGGGCGGCCGTCGGCGCGGGTGGTGGCCAGCAGCATCCGGTGCCGCGGGCGAACGAAGTCGAGCATGCCGTCACGGTCGACGACGGTGGAAGTTGCGATGTCTCTGGCCATGCGTCCAAGGCTACGTCAGCGTCGGGCCGGACCGGACCGGTCTCGCCCGGGTGCGTCCGGCCCCCGATCGGGACTCGCTATGCTCGCAGCGTGAAGGTCATCCAGGAACTCGAAACCCGCATGCACCCCGACTCCATCGCGGGCTTCCGGCTGGTGGTGGCGGAGGCCCGGGTGACCGACACGATTCTGCTGCACGAGCGGGCGATGCGCCGGATGGTGGGGCATGTGCAGTGGATGCTGCGCCGCGTCGGCGCGGACGGCATCCGTTTGACCGCGGCCGGCTTCCTCCCTCCCGCGATCGTGGTCGAGGCCACCACCGAGCTGGACTGGGGCTGGCCGGTGGCCGTGAACCGGGAGGTGCACATCCTGCCGCTGCGGGAACTGCGCGAGCACCTGGTCAGGGTCGGCCTGCTGCGGGTGACCCGGGGCAGCCTGCTGCAGACCAGCCGGGGCCGGGCGCTCGCCGAGGCGCCGCGTGAGCTGTGGTGGCATCTCGCCCGCACCATCCACGTCAGCCGCTCCGCGGTGGAGACGGATGCGATCAACCTGCTGCTGCTGCTGATCGCCCGGCGGGGCTTCGACGAGAGCGAGCTGTTCAAGGAGATGCTGGCCCTCAGCCTCGAAACCGTCGGCTGGGTGCAACCGGACGGGGAGCCGCTCTCCGGCGCTGCCGCGTTCGCCCTCGTGCTGACGAAGTGGCGGCTGCTCCACCAGTTGGGCGTGATCGACCGCAGCGACGATTACCTGCGGTGGGCCATCACGCCCGGCGGGGCCGCGTTCGCGCGGGCGGCCCTGCAGACAGAGGTGTGAGGCAGACCGGCAGACCGGCAGACCAGACCGGGCTACCGCTGCACGTCGGAGACGCCGGCGGCCTGGTCTGCGGCCTGCTGCGTGGCGGAATTCTCCATTCCCGCCAGGTCCATCCAGAACGCCTCCCAGAGGTGCCCGTCCGGGTCCTGGAAGCTGCGACTGTACATGTAGCCCTGGTCGTCGGGGGGATTGGAGGCGCTGCCGCCGGAGGTGAGTGCCTTGTCGGCGAGGGCGTCGACCGCCTCCCGGCTGTCGGCGCTGAGGGCGAGGATGGCCTCGGTGCCCTCGCGTGCGTTCACGATCGACTTGCGGGTGAATCGCTTCATCATCTCCGTGGTGAGCAGCATCGCGTAGACGTGGTCCTGGTCGATGACCAGGCAGGCGGCGTTCTCATCCGTGAACCGGGGGTCGAAGGAATAGCCGAGTGCGCTGAAGAAGTCGGTGGACCGCTTCAGGTCGGCGACGGGCAGGTTGACGAAGATCATCGTGGACATGGTTTCCTCTCTTGGCGTCCATGGGTGGAGTCGGAACGTATGAAGGTGAAGTCCCCTCCAGTACACGCCGGGGTGCGGGTGCCTGCAAGGCCCGCGCAGCATCCGCCGCAGCCTCGGACCAGGGTCGGCCGCTAGGGTCCGAGCGGGAAGTCGCGGGTCTGTCCGGGGGAGAGGATCGCTTCGCGGCCCTCGACGCGCACCCGGATCGGGGTGGCGCCGCCGGCGTGCAGGTGCAGCCTCAGATTCGTGGGCGTCAGCTCCAGCCGGATCGGCTGCTCCCGGTAGTTGATGCCGAACGCCACCCAGGTCAGTTCAGCCGGGAGCACCGGGTGCAGCCAGAGCATGTTGTCCCGGATCTCCAGCCCGGTGTAGCAGCGCACCACCATGTCGACCGAGCCGGCCATCGCCCCGAGGTGGATGCCTTCGTGCGTGGTGCCACCCTGGATGTCCGCGAGGTCGCTGTCGAGCGCCTGGTTCAGGAACTGCCAGGACCGTTCGCGGTCGCGGCGGGCCTCCAGCCAGGAGTGCACGACATTGCTCAGGGTCGACCCGTGGGTGGAGCGGGCGGCGTAGAAGTCGACGGTGCGCACCACGGCCTCGGGCGGCAGGGAGTAGCCCATGCCGCCGAGCAGCTCGCGCAGTTCCTCGGCGGAGAACAGGTAGAGCAGCATCAGAACGTCGGCCTGCTTCGATGCCCGGTAGTTGTTGGTGCTGTCGCCTTCGGCATTGAGGATGAGGTCCAGGCGGCCGATCGAACCGTACCGGGCCCGGTAGCCGGCCCAATCGAGCTCGGGCAGGGCCTCGTAACCCTCGAACTGGCTGAGCACCCCGTCGGCCATGAACGGGACCCGCAACCGTGGGCTGATGTGCTCCCAGCGCCTGACCTCCTCCGGCCGCAGGCGCAGCCGGCTCCAGAGCGGGCGACAGTATCTTCGTTCGAGCAGGGAAACCGTTTCCGCCGCCCGGAGCAGCACCCACGCCGCCATGACATTGGTGTACGCGTTGTTCCGGAGGCCCTCCCCGGGGGCGTCCGGGTAGCCGTCATGGAATTCGTCCGGCCCCATCACGCCCACGATGTCGTAGCGGTCGTCGGCCTCGTCGTACCGGGCCAGGCTGGCGAAGAACCGCGCCACCTCGAGCAGAAGCTCGGCGCCCTGGTGGATCAGGAAGTCGGTGTCGCCGGTGGACTGGTAGTACTGCCAGACGCTGTACGCGACGGCGAGGCCCACATGCCGCTGCAGCCGGGTGTTGTCGGGCATCCACTCGTCGGTGCGCACGTTGAGGAATTCGGTGGGGGTCACCTCCCGCCCGTCGATCCCGCTCTGCCACGGGAACATCGCCCCCTCGAAACCGGCTTCGCGGGCCGCGGCCCGCGCCTCGTTCAGGCGGCGGTAGCGGTAGCCGAGCAGCACCCGGCTGAGGTCCGGCCGACGCAGGGTGAGGATCGGGTAGACGAACAGCTCGTCCCAGAAGATGTGTCCGCGGTACGCCTCGCCGTGCAGGCCGCGGGCCGGGATGCTGGCGTCCAGGTCGGCGTCGACGTCGGCCAGGGTCTGCAGCACGTGGAAGGTGTTCAGATTGAGCGCGAGCGACTGGCGCGTGCCCGTTTTCAGCTGCACGGCGAACTCGTCCCAGAGGATCTCCCACTCCCGTTCGTGCGCGGCGAGGAGCTCGGCCGGGTCGGTCAGCCGGCGAAGCCAGGTCGTCACCGACCGGGCCGGGGAGGCGATCGCCCGGTCCCGTGAGGTGCTGACGCACACGATCTTCTCCACCCTGACCGGCCGGCCCGGGCTCAGCTGCAGCTCGAATTCCTGCGCGACCCAGCCCGCGTCATCCGTCTGCACCCGGCGTTCCGGGGCCAGGATTTCGTCGCCCGCGAAGGCCCGGGTGCGCGCCGCCATGGCGATGTGGATGCCGGACTGGGTGGTTTCCATCTCCAGCAGCAGGGTGTCCGCGTCGATGGCCACGTTCGTGCGGGGGATGAGGTGGCGGCTCGCGAGGAGCCGGTCTGCGGCCACGTTGCGGTTCGCGATCCGGCCGTCCAGGGCGGACCTGACGGTGATCGGCCCGGACCAGTCCTCGGCCTCGAACGTCGTCTCCAGCACGGCGGCGTGCGGGGCGGCCTGGGAGACGAAACGGCGGGTGGTGACCCGGGTGGTGCGGCCGGCGTCGTCGCGGAACCGCACGACCCGGGTGAGCAGGCCGCGCCGCAGGTCCAGTTCCTGCCGGTAGGTCTGCACCTGGGGGCTGCTCGGCCGGAACCAGTCGTCGTCGGCCACCCGGAACCAGAGCGGCAGCCAATTGGGGGCGTTGACCACGCTCTCGTCCTCGACCCAGTGGGTGCCCAGATCGGTGCGCAGCCGGTTGTAGACGCCGGCAAGGTAGGTGCCGGGGTAGTGCACGTCATCCGCGTCGGTTTCGGGTGCCGCTCCCCGGGTGCCCCAGTAGCCGTTGCCGAGCGTGCAGAGCGCTTCGCGGAGCCCCTCGGTGGCGGGGTCGAAGCCGTCGTATCGGAGCAGCCAGGGGTCGCTCCCCGACTCGCCGCCGGCCCAGCCGCCGGTGGGATCGGTCGTGGGGTCGGGCGTGGGGTCGGCTGCCGGGTCGGCCCGGTCCGCCGGTTCATCCGGGTTGGCCGGCTGGCCTGGTGGCTCGGTGATCGTGCCGTTGAACTCGGCCAGGTCCAGCCCGGCCGGGTCGAGGTCGCCGAGCCCGGAGACCACGAGGTCGGCGCCTGCGTCCCGCAACCGGTCGCCCGTGTTCGTGCGGTCGAGGCCGATCACCAGTCCGAAGCCGCCGCGCGCCGCGGCCCGGACGCCCGCCTCGGCATCCTCGATCACGGCCAGCAGCGGCGGAGGCACGCCCAACCGGCGGGCGGCCTCCACGAAGAGGGCAGGATCGGGTTTTCCGGGCAGCCCCAGGCGGGCCGCGTCGGCGCCGTCGACTCGCACGTCGAACAGGTCTGAGATTCCCGCGGCGGCGAGCACGGCAGCGCCATTGCGGCTCGAGGACACCAGTGCGCGCGGAATCCCCTCCGCGCGAAGCCGACGGATCAGGGTGACCGCGTCGGGGAAGGCGAGCACCCCCGAGACCTCGAGGAGCTCGTGGAACAGCTCCTGCTTGCGCTCGGCCAGGGCGGCCACCGTCAGCCCGGCTTCGGCCCGGTCTGCGGGCCGTGCTGCGGCCGCCGGCCCGTCGGGCGCTGTCAGGCCGCGGGACGCCAGGAAGGAACGGATGCCGTCCTCCCGCAGGCGCCCGTCGATGAAGCCCCGGTAGTCGTCGGAGTCGAACGGGCGCTGGGGGGTGGCGGAGAGGCCGGGCAGCACCTCGTCGAAGAGGGCCTTCCAGGCCGCCGCGTGCACCGACGCCATGTCGGTGACCACCCCGTCGAGGTCGAAGATGACCCCGGCGCACGCCACCCGGGGCGGTGGGCTCTCAGTCACGGGTCTCCCAACGGTCGGGGTGCTTGCGGTGCTTCGGTGCTTCGGTGGAGAGAATCGCACCTTTCCGGACTTTCCGCACCTGACGGAGGGGATGCGGCGGGGACCGGGCGCCCGGCCCGCCCGCCCCAGTGGTTGGATGGATGCATGACCTTCCCGCCAACCAGCGTCGCCACCCACACCGACGATTTCGCCCGCTTCATCACCGCCTCCCCGTCGTCATACCACGCGGCCGCGGAGGTCGCCCGACGCCTGGACTCCGCCGGCTTCAGCCGTGTCGACGAAGCCGAGAAGTGGTCCGGTGAGGCCGGACGGCGCTACGTCGTTCGTGACGGCGCGGTCATCGCCTGGGTGCAACCGGCCGGCGCGGGCCCGACGACGCCGTTCCGCATCCTGGGCGCCCACACCGACTCGCCCGGGTTCAAGCTCAAGCCGAAGCCGACCATCGGGGCCCACGGATGGCTGCAGGCCGGCGTCGAGGTCTACGGCGGCCCACTGCTCAACTCCTGGCTCGACCGCGAGCTCGAGCTCGCCGGCCGGCTGACCACCATCGACGGCTCCGAGCACCTGGTGCGCACCGGACCGTTCTGCCGCATCCCACAGCTGGCCATCCACCTCGACCGTGATGCCAACACGGGCCTCACCCTCGACCGGCAGCGACACCTGACCCCGGTCTTCGGTGTGGGGGAGGCCGGCCAGGCCGACCTGGTCGGGCACCTTGCCGGACTCGCCGGGCTGCGGGGGGAAGAGGTCGCGGGGTACGACATCCTCACCGCCGACACGGCGGCCCCCGCCCGGTTCGGCCTGGACGACGCACTGTTCGCCGCCGGCCGGATGGACAACCTGTCCTCGGTGCATGCCGGCCTGGTGGCGCTGCTCGCCGCGCCGGAGCCCAGTGATCAGATCCTGGTGTTCGCGGCCTTCGACCACGAGGAACTCGGTTCCCAGACCCGCTCCGGCGCGAGCGCACCGCTGCTCGACGACATCCTGACCCGGATCGGGGCGGGGCTCGGGGCATCCGTCAGTGAGCGGTTGCGTGCTTACGCCGGTTCGTGGTGCCTATCGGCCGACGCCGGTCACTCCGTGCACCCCAACTACCCGGAGAAGCACGACCCGGCCAACCGGCCCGTGGCGGGCGGGGGGCCGTTGCTGAAGATCAACGCGACTCAGCGTTACGCGACGGATGCCGGCGGTGCGGCACTCTGGGCAGGTGTCTGTGCCCAGGCCGGCGTGGAATATCAGGAGTTCGTGTCGAACAACAACGTGCCGTGCGGCTCGACCATCGGTCCGCTGACGGCGACGAGGCTCGGCATCCGCACGGTCGACGTCGGAATCCCGCTCCTGTCGATGCACTCGGCCCGCGAACTCTGCCACGTGAACGACCCGTTCGCGCTGAGCGCGGCCATCGCGGCCTTCTTCGCGCCCGTCCGGTAGCCGTTACTCGGCTGCCGCTCGTCGCCCGTTGCCTCGTCGCCGGTTTCCTCGCCGCCCGTTTCATCGCCGCCCGTTTCATCGCCGAACCGTGAGTTGCGCCCCTGTTTCCGTTCCGGAAACAAGGTCTTCTCACGGTTCGGCGAGGGGTACCAGGGGTAAGAGGCGGTGTTCTGCGACGGGGTCAGTGCGCGAAGGCGCCGGGGTCAGCGTGCGAAAGCGGGCTGCCGGCCGTACACCGACTCGCCGTGCCTCGACTCCACAAGATCCTGCGCGTCGGCGAGTTCGCAGTTGGACTCGTGCACGATGAGCGGCCAGACAATGCGGCGGTCGTTCCCGACGTGGGCTGTACCACCGATTCCGCACTCCCGGCAGTGGACGTTCAGGACCCAGTCGTTTTCTCTCATTCTCAGAGATTTCCTCAAATACGTCCGTGCGGCAAGGGGGTGTACCTCCGCGCCGCAGTGTGCGAGGCCCGGCGGTGTGCACGGCCCGGCATCCCGGCATCCCGGCATCCGGACGTCCGGTCCGAGGCTAGGCGGGGTTCGCGGCGGCGAGACGTTTGATCCGGGCCCGGGCCGCGTCCTCCGAGGACGACGAGCGGCCGAGCAGGAACCGCACCGCGCCGAGCACCGCGCCCGTGGCCCAGACCGCGGGCAGCATCGACCGCCGGAGGCCGAGCAGGTCACGGTATTCGCGGGGGATCGACGCGACCGCGCCGGCGAACATGACCCGGTAGAACGGCATCATCGCGGGCCGGAGCGGGGGGTTGCGGATGAAACGCACCGCCTCGGCGACGCGCTCGTCGCTCTTGAGCACGCCGGCATCCTTGAACGCGTCGAGTTGTTGCTTCAGTTCGGCGGCCGACAGCGGCGGGTTTCGCACGCCGACCAGTTCTCCCGCCTTCGCCCATTCGCGCACGTAGCCGTCGGCGCCGCCCGGAATGGCGTCACCCCAGATCGTGTGGGACTGCAGGAAGGCGTCGGTGAAGACGATGTGCACCCAGGCCAGCAGCTCGGGGTCGCCGGCCGCATAGGGGCGTTCGATGCCCTGGGCGTCGCGGTAGGTGCCCGTCACCCGGTCATGGAAGCGCCCCACCCGGGACGATTCGAGCTCGGCCAGCTTGGTGTCGGCGAAGGTCACCGTGACCAGCCACTGGATCGTGCCGGCGAGACGCCCGAGGGGGTCCTCCTGATAGCGCGACCAGTCGTGCACGCCGGCCATGGCGCCCGGGTGCAGGGTCTGCATCAGCAGTGCACGGATGCCGGCGACCATCGTGGCCATCCCGCCGTGAACGGCCCACGAGGCCGAGCCCGGGCCGAAGAACCCCGCGTCGTCGCCGAGCTCGATCTTGTCGACCCAGTTCGGCCGGCCCTCGCTGTTCCCGGAAAATGTCACCAGGAGATGTGACCGCCAGCTGTCTACGAACCTGCCCATGGAGAGAGGCTAACCCGTGGTTGCTGGGCATCGGCTTCGAAGCTCGGCGCTGCTCCTCGAGGGTCGGGCGCGGCGTCCGGCGCCGAACCAATTCGACGGAGATTCTGATCCAAAAACAGGGTTTCAGGCGGTTTGGGCTCCATTCGGGCAAAATCTCCGTCGAATTCGTTGGGGCACTGAGGTGAGCGCCGGCCGCCGGGCAAGGGCGCGTGCAGCGAGGGTGGAGTGGATGCCCGGCGAACCAATTCGACGGAGAAACGGCTCTAAAAAGTGCGATTGCGGGTGTTTGATCCCGATTCGGGCAAAATCTCCGTCGAATTCGTTGGGGCACGGGCACGGGCACCGGCACCGGCACCGGGACCGGCACCGGGACCGGGGGCCGGTGGAACACGGGGCGGGCTCGGCGACCATGGCAGGGCGGGACCGGGTGATCTAGGCTCGGAAGCACCATGCCGCCACGCTTCCTGTTTGCCGATCAGCTCGGTCCCCACTTCGATGACGGCGGACCGCTGGTGATGGTGGAGGCCGTGGGGGTGCTCGGGCGCCGCCCGTACCACCGGGCCAAGGCGCACCTGATCCTCAGCGCCCTGCGCCACCGGGCCAGGGAGCTGGGCGACCGGGTGGAATACCTCCGCGCCGATCACTACCGGGACGTTCTCACCGGTCGTGAGCTCGAGGTGATCAATCCCACCTCCTGGGGTTCCCGCGCCCTCGTGCAGGAACTCGGCGCGCACGTGTTGCCCAGCCGCGGCTTCGTCACCAGCGAAGCGGACTTCTCCGCCTGGGCGGCGGGGCGGCCGCCGTCGCGGCTGATCATGGACCAGTTCTACCGCCAGGTGCGCACCGACACGGGACTGCTGATGCGCGGCCCCGACCCGGAGGGCGGCCGGTTCAACTTTGACCACGACAACCGTCAGCCGCCGCCGAAGGGCGCGGTGAGCCTGGGCCTGCCCGACCCGTATCGCCCGGTCGAGGACGACATCGACGAACAGGTGCGCGCCGACCTGGACCGGTGGCAGGCGGAAGGGCGCATCCGTCTGATCGGGGACGACGGCCCACGCCGGTTCGCGGCGACCCGCACGGAGGCGCTGGCGGCGCTCGCCGACTTCGTCGAGACGCGGCTGGGCGACTTCGGACCGTTCGAGGACGCCTCCCTGCTCGGCGACGACGCCATGGCCCACTCGCGGTTGAGCGTTCCCCTGAATCTGGGGCTGCTGCATCCGCGCGAGGTGATCGACGCCGTTGTCCTGGCCTACGAGACCGGGGGAGCGCCGCTGCAGAGCGTGGAGGCAGTCGTGCGGCAGATCATGGGCTGGCGGGACTGGGTCTGGCACCTCTACTGGCACCTCGGCGAGGATTACGTGCGGCGCAGTAATTTCCTGGATGCGCAGGTGCCGGTGCCGCGGGAGTTCCTCGAACTCGACGGACAGGGCGTGCGGGCGAAGTGCGTGAGCCACGTGCTCGACCAGGTGCGCCGCACGGGACATGCCCACCACATTCAGCGCCTGATGGTGCTCGGCAACTGGGCGCTGCAACGCGGGTACCGGCCGGCGGAACTCACCGACTGGTTCACGAACGCCTTCGTCGACGGCACGCCGTGGGTGATGCCCGCGAACGTCGTCGGGATGTCCCAGCACGCCGACGGCGGAATCGTCGCCACCAAGCCCTATGCCTCCGGTGGCGCGTACATTTCGAAGATGAGCGACTATTGCGGCTCGTGCACGTTCAACCCGAAGAAGCGACTGGGCGAGGACGCGTGCCCGTTCACCGCCGGGTACTGGGCCTTCCTCGACCGGGTGGAGCCGCGCATCCGCGGAAATCACCGGATGGCGCAGCCGCTCGCCGGTCTGCGCCGCCTCGTCGACCGGGACGAGGTCGTCGCCCAGGAGCGCGAACGCACCGACTGGTGAGGCTAAGACTGGTGAGGCTCAGAGTGGTGAGGCTCGGGCAAACGGTCAGTCGAATTCGGCCACCCGCAGGCTGAGCCACAGGGTCAGGGTGTCGTCCGCGTCATCGAGGTCGATCCCGAACAGCTCCTGAGCCCGGCGTAGGCGGTACCGGAGGGTGTTCTGATGCACCGACAGCCGGCCGGCCGTGACGGCCGAATCGCGCGAACAGTCCAGATAGGTACGCAGGGTCTTGGCGTAGTCGGTGCCCGTGCGGGCATCCGTCTCGAGCACCCGATTCGCCTGCTCGGAAACGAGCCGCGGGGTGCGGCGGAAGATCTCCGCGAGTTCGAGGAGCGTCAGCCGGCTGCGCTCGTCCCTGGCGCTCGCCACGGAGCCGGCTCCCGGGAGAGTCCCGACGAGCAGCAGCACCAGGTCGGCGTCGTGCCGCGACCGGGCGATGCCGGCCAGGGCCGAGACCACCGACCCCACGGATGCGCGCACGGTGATGCCGAATGCCGTGGCCGAGCGGTCCGCGACCCGGGCCGCCAGGGCCTCGACGCCCGTCGGGTCTGACCCGGCCGCGCCGCTGAACAGCGCGTAGACCTCGCCGCCGATCACGACGCATTCGGCGTTGTGCTGGTGGGCCTCGCACTGGATCGCGATCAGGTCGATCAGTCTCAACAGCCGCAGCTCGTCGCCGGTTGCCGCCAGATCCGGCTGGAACGCCAGCACCACGAACGGTCCGGCGGCGTCCAGCCCCAGCTGGGTGGCGAGGAGCCTGGAATCGTCTCCGCCCTCGAGCAGCCGGCGCAGCAGTTCGGCGCGCTGCTGGCGGGCCAGGTCCGCGGTGCTCCGGGCGCGCAGCAGGTGCAGCGCGGCGATGTCGGCGGCCCGTTCGAGCGCACGCAGGGCATCGCTGTCGAGGTCTGCGGCTGCGTCGACGACCCAGATCGAGCCGAGCGGCTGAACGCCGGCCCGGACGGCCACGGCCAGCCGGTCCAGGCCCGGAGGCAGGCCGGGCACCCGCACCGCACCCGGAGCCCGGAACACCGACGCATACTGCTCGGCGTTCTCCGGCAGGTCCGGCACCTGCCGGCCGAGGATGCCCTCCCGTCGATCGTCGTCGATCACCTGTCCCGGCACGGTCGAATAGGCGAGGATGTGCGTCTGGAGGTCCTCGATCGCGGTCGCACCGCCGATCAGGGCGGCGATCGCGTTGGCCAGCGCGAACAGGTCGCCGACCGGGGTGGCCGAGAGGGAGCTGTCGGCCTCACTCGCCGTGGTCAAGGCGGAATTCATGAGCGAGTCCACCTGGCGCCACTCGAGCTCGTCGTCCACGACCAGCAGGGCGATTCCCTCGGCGTCGGCGACGGCCGCGAGGGTCTCCACGCTCAACCCGAGCGACTTCACGACGACCGCGCCGAATCCCCGCCGGGCCGCGTTCCGCACGGCCTCCGCGGATTGCGGCGCGGCCGGGTGCAGACCGATGCCCAGGAGGATGCCGCTGCGCCGGCCGGTCTCGGTGCCGAGCGGGTCGTGCAGCGTCGGACTGGTCAGGGGCAGGCGGATCCGGGTCAGGTGCGAGGCGAGGCGCAGGCCGGAGCCGTCGAGAATCTGCAGCAGTTCGGCGACGCCAATGCCAATGCCCGGTCCAGGCGGATTCGATTGCATCACCCGGCAACCGTAGCGGCTTATTGTGCTGCACGACAATGAATTCACTTAAGCTTCGTGCTGGTCGACGAGGATCGAGCGCCGGGTTCTGACCACACTTGGACCATGTCCCTCAGCCTCGAAGTCAGTCCGCTCGTCCGCCAGGCGCGAGACGCGTCGGCCCGGGCGGCAGCAGCGGCCCGGATCCGCGTCGTCGACGAGTCTGACCTGGATCGGCTCCGAGACGTGGAAGCCCTGCTGATCACCGTGTGGGGAACGTCGCCGCACGGAGCGCCGATCCCGACGGATCTGCTGCGCAGCATCAGCCACGCCGGCTGCAACGTCACGGCCGCGTACTCCGAGAACGGGACGCTCTGCGGGGCGGCCGCGGCGATCGTGTCGCCGGGGAACGCGTCCATGTACTCCCTGATCGCGGGCGTGCTGCCGGGCCTCGCCGACAACGGTGTCGGATTCGCCCTCAAGCAGCACCAGCGGGCCTGGGCCCTGATCCGGGGGATCGAGACCATGACCTGGACCTTCGACCCCCTGGTCAGCCGTAATGCCCGGTTCAACCTCACGAAGCTGGGGGCGCACGCCGACGAGTACCTCGAGAACTTCTACGGCCTGATGGAGGACGACATCAACGCCGGCGACCAGAGCGACCGGCTGGTCGCCGTCTGGCCTTTGACGAGCCGCGAATCCGTCGCCTGCAGCGAGGGCGTTCCCCTGGCCACCGTCCTGCCCGGCTTCGGCCCCGCCGACGTGCGCGGCATCGGGCCCGACGGCCGGCCGAGCGTCGCCGAGAGCGCCGGCTCACTGTGGTGCCGCGTGCCCACCGACATCGTCGCCCTCCGCGGCCGCGATCCGGAGCAGGCAGCGGCCTGGCGGGCGAGCGTGCGGGACATCTTCAGCACCGAATTCGGCCGGGGCCGTTCGGCCGTCGGAGTCACCCGAGGCGGCTGGTACCGGCTCGAAACAGGAGGACAGCAATGAGAATCGAGAACATCGAACTGCGCAGGGTCACCCTGCCCCTGGTGAGCCCGTTCCGGACATCGTTCGGAACGGCCACCGAACGGGAGACGACGCTGGTGCGGGTGAGCACCGCCGACGCCGAGGGGTGGGCCGAGTGCGCCGCCGAACCCGACCCGCTGTACAGCTCCGAGTTCCTCGACGGCTGCGACCTCGTCCTGCGTGACCACCTGATCCCGAGGCTCCAGGCGCTCGGCGACCGTTTGACGGCCGAGCACGTCGCCACGGCCCTGGCGCCGGTGAAGGGGCATCCGATGTCCAAGGCCGTGCTCGAAACGGCCATTCTCGACGCCCAACTCAAGGAAACCGGGGTGTCCTTCGGCGGTTACCTGGGTGCGGTGCACGAGACCGTGCCCGCCGGCGTCTCCGTGGGAATCATGGACTCGATCGAGGAACTCCTCGAAGCCGTGGGCGGCTACCTCGACGAGGGCTACCTGCGGATCAAGCTGAAGATCGAACCCGGCTGGGACCTCGTCCCGGTCCGCGCCGTGCGGGAACGCTTCGGCAACGACATCCTGCTGCAGGTGGACGCCAACACCGCGTACACGCTCGCGGATGCCCGTCACCTCGCCCGACTCGATCCCTTCGACCTGCTCCTGATGGAGCAGCCCATGGCCGAAGACGACATCCTGGGGCACGCGGCCCTGGCGAAACTGATCAAGACCCCGATCTGCCTCGACGAGTCCATCGAGTCCGCCCGAGACGCCGCCGCGGCGATCACTCTCGGCGCCTGCAGCATCATCAACGTCAAGCCCGCGCGGGTCGGCGGCTACCTCGAGGCCCGCCGCATCCACGATGTCGCCGCGGCGCACGGGGTTCCGGTCTGGTGCGGGGGGATGCTGGAGACCGGCATCGGCCGGGCCGCGAACGTCGCGCTCGCCGGACTGCCGAACTTCGTGCTGCCGGGGGACACCTCCGCATCGAATCGTTACTATGCGCAGGACCTCACCGCCCCCTTCGTGCTGGAGGATGGTCACTTGCGCGTGCCCACGGGTCCCGGCATCGGCGTCGAGGTGCTGCCCGATGTGCTGGCCGACCTCACCACCTCCACGGTGGACATCGCCTTCTAACCCCCCCCCCCGAACATCCTGGACGCACCCGGTCCCGGCCAGCCCGAGCAACACCCCAGTCTGGAGAGCACGAATGAACACTGAAAAACGCACCGGTCCGTCGTGGCTGATGGTGGCATCGATCGGGATCGCGGCGACGCTGGCGCTCTCCGCCTGCGCCACCGCCGACGCGGCGCCGTCCACCGAGAAGGCGCCGTCGACCGCCGACGTGGATGCGACGGCCGCCGCAGCCCTGCCCGCGAAGTACAAGGACGCCGGCATCATCAAGGTCGCCTCCGACATCCCGTTCCCGCCGATGGAGATGTTCGACGAGAACCAGAAACTGACCGGTTTCGACTACGACCTGGCACAGGCCATCGGCGCGAAACTCGGCGTCACGATGGAACTGCAGACTCAGGCCTTCGACAGCATCATTCCGTCCCTGCAGTCCGGCAAGCACGACGTGATCATGTCGGGGATGAACGACACCCCCGAGCGCCAGGTGACCGTCGACTTTGTCGACTACCTCCACGCCGGCTTCTCCATCCTCGTTCCGGCCGGCAACCCCAACAAGATCGCGACCGTTCTGGACCTGTGCGGCCAGGAAGTCGCGGTGCAGAAAGCCACCGTGCAGGCCGAGATCCTCCGCGGCTACGACAAGCAGTGCACGGATGCCGGCCCCGGCCCGATGAAACTCTCCGAACTGCCGCTCGAGACCGACGTGCAGACCGCCGTGCGGGCGGGCAAGGCCGTCGCGGACGTGGTGGACTCCGCCGTGGCCTCCTACGCCGCGCAGACCGCGGGCGACGGGAAGTTCTTCGAGGTCGTGCGCGACCCGGCCAACCCGGCCGGCTACGACCCGGTGTACACCGGCATCGGCGTGCTGAAGAAGGATGCCGCGCTGAGCAAGGCGCTCATGCTCGCGCTGGATTCGGTGATCGCGGACGGGTCGTACGCCAAGATTTTGGGCAAGTACGACATGAGCGACTTTGCCGTTGACGCGGCCGGAATCAACCTCGGGTCCTGAGCGTTGGCGCACGCGACACTGGCGACCCCGGTCGGGGCCGGGCCGGCCACCCAGATCGATCCTGACGACATCGTCGCGGTTCCGCTGCGGCATCCGTGGCGCTGGTTCCTCGCCGTCTTCCTGCTGATCGGCTTCGTCAGCCTCGGGATCTCCCTCTGGCAGAACGAGAACATCAACCACCCCACCATCACCGAGTTCATCTTCAACCCGCGGATCCTAAGCGGCGTCGTGCTGACCGTGGTCCTCACGGTCGTCGCGATGCTGGTGTCCACGGTTCTAGGGGTGCTCCTGGCCGTGATGCGGCTCTCGAACAATCCGGTGATGAACACGCTGGCCTGGCTGTACGTCTGGGCGTTCCGCGGCACCCCGCTGCTGATCCAGATCGTCTTCTGGGGCTACCTCGGCCTGCTCTACGCGCAGATCTCGGTGGGCATCCCGTTCACGGACTTCACGATCTTCTCCATGGAGACCAACACCCTGATTCCGGCGCTAACGGCGGGGCTGCTCGCCCTGACCCTGAACCAGGCGGCCTACTCGGCGGAGATCGTGCGCTCGGGCATGCTCTCGGTCGACGAAGGCCAGTACGAGGCGGCGTACTCGGTGGGAATGAGCCCGGTGTTCACCCTGTTCAAGGTGGTGCTGCCCCAGGCCATGCGGGTGATCATCCCGCCGATGGGCAACGAGACGATCTCGATGCTGAAGAACACCTCGCTGTTGTCGGTGATCGCGGTGCTGGAGCTGTACACGGTCGCCACCCAGATCTCGTCGCAGAACCTTCGCCAGGTCGAGCTCCTGCTCGTGGTCAGCTGCTGGTACCTCTTCCTCACCTCGGTGCTGTCGATCCCGCAGTACTACCTGGAGCGGTATTACGGGCGCGGCAAGGCCCGCACCCTGCCGCCCACGCCCTTCCAGCGGGTGCGCGCCCTGCTCGGACGCCGCCCGATCACCGTTCGCCGGACCGAAAGCCAGGACGCCTCATGACCATCGAAGCTCCCGCCTCAGCGCCCGTCGAACCGTTGCTGAGCGCGCTCAAGGTGCGCAAGAGCTACGGCGGCGTCGAGGTGCTCAAGGGCATCTCCCTCGCCGTTAACCCCGGCCAGGTGATGTGCTTGCTCGGGCCGTCCGGGTCCGGCAAGTCGACCTTCCTTCGCTGTATCAACCACCTGGAGCGCATCGACGGCGGCCGGATCTCGGTCAACGGTGAGCTCGTCGGCTATGCCCAGCGCCGGGACCGGATCTTCGAGATGAACCCGCGGGAGGTCGCCCGTCAGCGCCGTGGGATCGGGATGGTCTTCCAGCGCTTCAACCTGTTCCCCCACATGACCGCCCTGGAGAACATCACGGCCGCTCCGATCGGGGTGCGCCGCATCAACAAGCAGAAGGCCAGGGACCGCGGGCTGGAACTCCTCGACCGGGTCGGCCTCGCCAATCTGGCCCAGTCCTATCCCGCCCAGTTGTCCGGCGGCCAGCAGCAACGCGTCGCGATTGCGCGCGCGCTGGCGATGGACCCCAAGCTGCTCCTGTTCGACGAGCCGACGAGCGCCCTCGACCCCGAGCTGGTCGGCGATGTTCTCGACGTGATGCGCACCCTGGCGTCCGACGGGATGACGATGGTCGTCGTGACGCACGAGATCGGGTTCGCCCGGGGCGCCGCCGACGTCGTCGTCTTCATGGACGGCGGTGTCGTGGTGGAATCCGGACCGCCAGAAGTGGTGCTGGACAACCCGCAGAGCGCGCGCACCAAGGCGTTCCTCGACAGCGTTATGTAGGCGACTGCGACGGCGACGGCGCGGCGACCGGCCCATCGGGGCGCGGCGCGGCCCGGCCTGGCCGCGGCGACACCTCGACCTGCGCGGCGACCCGGGGTACCGTGACAGTGGCTGCGGCCCCCGCGGCCGGAAGCCGGAGCCACTATGTCCTCCCTCACCAACTACGGCCAGGCCATCGCCTCGACGACGGTCGCGCTCCTGCAGATGCTCTCCTCGCCGCCGATCGGGCTGGAGGTCACCGCGTACCCGCTCAACGCACCGCGCACGGGCGTGTCCGGCCCGTCCGTCAACCTGTTCCTCTACTACGACAGCCTGATCACCTATCGAGAGGAAACCCAGCGGGGTCCCAGCCGCGTGATCGCGGAGCTGCACTACCTGGTCAGCGCCTACCCCGGCGACGACGGCGACACGGATGCCGGCAGCCACCGGGCATTCGGCACGGCGCGGGCGGCCATCGAGCGCCACCCCGTGCTGAGCGTGCCGCTGGGGTCGGCCGACGTCCTGCAGGTCTGGCTGTCGCCCTCGCCGCTGACCACGGAGGTTCTCACCGCACTCTGGGCGGCCGCTGCCGAGCCACTCCGGCTCTCCTTCGCCGTGATGGCCTCCTTCACCCTGGACGCGTCCGAACGGGTCGCGGTCGTCGGAACCGTGCGCGACGTGGTGAAGCTGGCCGGCGCGGGAGCCATCGCGGTGCTCACGGGAGCGGACGCCGCGGGGAAGGCCGAGGCCGCCGCATCCGTCGCCCGGGAACTGGGCAAGCCGCTGGTGACCGTTCCCGTCACGGACATCGTCGGGGCCACCCTGGCCGAGACCGAGGAGAAGCTGACCCGGCTGTTCGAACAGGCGGAGCACCGCGGGGCCGTCCTGCTGATCGAGGAAGCCGACGCGGTGTTCGGGGTGCGTCCCGAGGTGCTCGATGTCGACGACCCGTACGCCGGGCTGGACATCGGGTCGGTCCTGGACCAGCTCGGGCATGCGCCCAGCGTCGTGATCATCGGGTTAGGTCATCTGTCCAGCGACGAGCTGGCGGACCGGGCGAAGGTCGAGGTGCGGTTCCCGGCCGAGGAAGGGTCGGCTGCTGCTCGGACCTCGGGTTGAGCGCATCCGGCGCGTTGACCACGTCGAGCGAGAGCAGCACCAGCACCAGTTCGAGCAGGCCGAAGCCGAAATAGACGGCCTGCAGGACACTGAACGGGATGATCACCATCTGCACGAACACCCAGATCAGCAGGCCGAACCCGGCCGCCGCGGCCGCTGCCGCCGCCGCCCGGCCGTTGCGGCGCCACAACAGCAGGAACGCGGCGAGGTGGGTGCCGCCGACCACCAGGAACAGGATCAGGCCGGGCACCAGATATGAGTCGAAGGGGGTGCCGGCCAGGTACTCCGGCGGGGGCGTGATGCCGAGCCCGCCGATGGCCGGCCCCAGGATCAGGGCCAGTCCGCCCGCGAACGAGGTGACGGCCAGGAAGGCCTGGAGCACCAGGAGTGATCGGCGCCAGATCATGATGTGCCTCGATTCTTCATGATAAATCCAGTGAACAGTGAACCCCTCTTCGCGCCCGGTGGCCACCCGGGGGAGCGGGCACCCTACGCTGGCAGGATGCCTTCGTTCCGCATCACCCTGATCATCGGGGCGCTCCGCCCGGGCGTCACCCCGGACTCCGTTCTGCCCGGCATGGCGGCCGCGGCCGCCGAGTTGACGACCGTGGAGGCCTCCGACCTGGCCGTGGTCGCCGGATCGGCGCGGGCGACGGTCAGGTTCACGGCGAATGATACGGGCATGGCTCTGCGGGTCGGCCGCCAGGTCGTCGCGGCGACCCAGGCCAGAGCCGAGCCGTTGTCGTGGCAGGTGACCGAGCGGGTCAAGGCCCGCTGGTACCCGGTGCGCTAGAGCCGCACGGCGTCGACTGTGACGGCGCCGCCGACAGGACGACGGCTTCGCGGCGCTGTTCCGGGCGGGCCGGCGCGATGATGGTGGGCCGGTGCCCGTCGTCCGAGACGGCGTCCCGGGCACCCAGAACCTGGCAGCGCCGGGTGCCCTCCCGCCACCAGAGTGACGCCGTCCAGGCGCAGAGCAGGGCGTCGATCAGGTCTTCGCGGTGCTTGTAGGCCGTGTCGAGCAGGGGCGAGGCCGTCGTGATCAGGGCGTCGGAGACGGGATGCGAGCCCAGATCGAGCGGCGGGGTGGCGCCGGTGAGCCCCCACATCCGCTGGATCAGGTCATCGCAGACGATCGCCCGCTCGGTGCGGCGTTCCCCGAGCGGAAACGAGGTGCCCATGCGTTTGTACCGGGGACGCCTGTCGGAGTAGCCCAGCTCCTCCGCGCCGACCAGGGTCGTGTACGGGTAGCACTCGAAGAAGCTCGCGGCGGCCGGCGGCACCGCGGAGAGGCCGTCAGTGTAGGTCCAGCCCGCGGCCTCGAGCCGGCGCCGCACCGCGACCCCGGCGAGCCAGGGGAGACCCAGGTTGGAGGCGTTCGCGGCGACGTGCCAGCGACCGTAGCGGCTGCCGGTCTCCCGCTCGCAGAGTCGCATGCCGGAGGGGTTGTCGACCACGAGGGGCGCGTCGATGGCGAGGACGGCCCCCGGTTCCCACATCCGTTCGATCCACCGCACCACGGCATCCGTGCCGCGGGCCCAGCCGGCGTCGAGCACGCGCCCGTTCTCGTCGACGCAGGCGAGGCCGGATTCGTTGGCCTGTTTCGTGGCGCTGCCCTCACCCCAGGCCAGATCCACTCCGAGGAAACGTGTCATGGGTCATGACTAGCACACGGTCATGACCAGCACAGGGCCGTGACCAGCACAGGGCCGTGACCAGCACAGGGCCGTGAACGGCGCTGCGGGCGCGGTGGCCGATTCATCGGTCAGATCAGACCGCGCAGCAGCTCCTCGACGCTGACGCCGAGCGTGGCTGCGCGCCGGGTCAGGCGGGCGTGCGCCTCCGGAGAGAGCTCCAGCGACACTGTGTGCGAGCCGGCCGGCTCGTCGTCGAACGCGAAGAGCTCCGGATGCGCCGGCCCGGCCGGCGGCTTCCGCGCGGCCGGCAGAGCGGTCACGGCAGCCGGCTTCGTGGCCGGTGCGGTCAGGGCCGGCCGTCGCGGCGGCGGG
>NZ_SOGW01000034.1:0-21293 GCF_004403075.1 Cryobacterium sp. TMT2-10
TCCCGCCTTCTCCGGCCTGTTCGCGCCGTACTGGCGTGCGGATGCCCGCGGCGCACTGGTCGGACTGACCCGGTACGTGAACAAGGGCCACATCGCGCGGGCCGCCCTCGAGTCGATCGCGTACCAGAGCCGCGAGGTGCTGGACGCGGTCAACGCCGATTCCGGAGTGCCGCTGACCGAGCTCAAGGTCGACGGCGGCGCCTCCGCCAACGACCTGCTGATGCAGTTCCAGGCCGACATCCTGGGCGTGTCCGTCGTGCGTCCGGTCGTGGCCGAGACGACCGCCCTCGGCGCCGCGTACGCGGCCGGGCTGGCGGTCGGCTTCTGGAACGACCTCGGCGAGTTGCGCGCCAACTGGCAGGAAGACGCCCGCTGGGAGCCGAGGATGGACGTCGCCGAGCGCGACCGCCTGCTGCGCAACTGGAAGAAGGCCATCACCAAGTCCCTCGACTGGGTAGACGCCGACGTCGTCTAGCGCCCCGCCCGCCGAGTTTCGGCATCCGCCACCCCAATCCTCACTTCCCCCACCTCGGTGGCCAACTCAGGAAAAGCGTCGCCCCGGCGATACCGGGCTGCGGAGCGGTGCGGCGGCATGACTCCGTCCGGCCGATCCTCCTGAATTAGCCACGGGACGGCAGGGAACCATGAGTTCTCCCCAGAGCTGGAACCCGGGACTTTCCCCCCGGTCTCCTGTGATCCGGCGGAAGACCCCGGAGGCTGCCCACACTGCTGGTCATGACCTGGGCCGACTACTTTCGCGTCAATAACCTGCAGATCGCCGAAACCGGAGCGCTGAACGCCGCCGGCGCCAACTGGCGCGTGCTGCGGGGCGCCGTCGAGAACGGCTTCCTGGTGAGAGCTCGCCGGGGCCACTATGCGCTTCCAGGTACGGATGCGCACATTCTGGAGGCGGTGAGGCTCGGCGGGCGACTGGCCTGCGTCTCCGCCGCGGCACATGCCGGAATTTTCGCGCTGGACAGCACCTTCGCGCATATCCACCTCGATGCAAACGCCTCACGGTTGCGGGCTCCGCACGACCGTTTGCAGCAGCTGACCGCCGACAACCGCGACGGCGTGGAACTTCACTGGGGTGGGCTGCTCGCTCCGACCGCGGGCACTGAGTTCAGCGTGGCGTTGACCGATTCGCTGGTTCAAATTTTTCGGTGCCAACAGCCACGATCCGCGATCGCTTCACTCGACAACGCCTTGCATCAGAGGCAGACTACGTCCCAGGACGTGACCGCCATTTTCGCCGCACTGCCTGGCGACCTTCAGTATCTGCGACCGCTGATCGACGCGCGCAGCGAATCCGGGCAGGAGACGCTGCTGCGCTTCGTCGTCAGGGAGGCCGGATTCGACTTCGACATCCAGGTGGAGATCTCGGGCGTCGGCAGGGTCGACATGGTCGTGGAGGGGCGGATCGTGGTGGAGGCCGACAGCAGGCAGCACCATGACGGGTGGGAGGCACACGTCCGCGACCGGTCCAGGGACCGTGTCCTCGCGGCGCTGGGCTACCTGAGCCTGCGGGTGCTTTACCGCGACATCGTCCACCACCCGGAACGAATCGTCGCCGCGATCACCGGACTCCTCTCGGCCACCGGCCACTTCCGCACGTTCATCGTCTGACCAGTACGTTTACGGGTTTGCGGCCGGGCGTCGAGTTCCAGACAGCCGGCCCCGTTCGCGCCCAACGCCTGTGGCTAACTCAGGAGATTCGCCGAAAAGCTGCGAGCGGCCCGTGAGATTCCGGGGCCGAAGAGCCAGAAAATGACGGTTGTCCTGAGTTAGCCCCACGCATGCCCTGAAGGGACGCCCAGCTGGACGCATTCGCCAGGCCGGTCAAGCCGTACCGCCGGGGCGACCGCAGACGCGGCAGACGCGGCAGGCGCGGCGGGAGCGGACACCCGCTAGCCGGCGACGCCGGCCGGCCAGCCGGGCTTCGGCGCCCGGTCGTCGGTGGCGCGCAGGCGCCCGTGCCAGGCCGGCGGGTACGTGCCGTCGCGGTGCACCTGCACGGCGGGGGCCTCTCCCGTGAACGTGAACCCGGCCCGCCNGCCGGCGGGTACGTGCCGTCGCGGTGCACCTGCACGGCGGGGGCCTCTCCCGTGAACGTGAACCCGGCCCGCCAGGCGGTGCGCGAGGACGGCATGTTCCCGACCAGGCACTGCCAGTTAACCGTGGAGACGATGCCGTTGGCGAAGACCCAGTCGATGACGAGGCGCTGCGCCTCGGGGATGAGGCCGCGCCCCCGGTGCGGGGCCCCGAGCCAGTAGCCGAGTGACGCGTCCGGCACGCGGAAGCCGATCACGCCCAGTAGTTCGGGCGCATCGGCGGCCCGCACGGCCCAGGTGTACTCGAGGTCGGAGGCCCAGCCGCCGGGCACGTACTCCGCAATGAAGGAGTCCGCGTGCGCCCGGGTGTACGGCCACGGCACGGTGAGGTACTTCTCGAAGAGGGGATCCTGGCAGTACGCGAAGATCGTCTCGGCGTCCGCGGGGGTGGGCTGGTCCAGCCGCAGCAGCGGTGAGGACAGGTCGACCGGTTCCACGGCTAGCGGCGGGGAAGCAGGCCGACGCGGTCGAAGGCGCGCGCCAGCGTGGCGTTGGCGACCCCGGCGGCGCGGTCGGCGTTCAGCGCGAGGAGGCGGTCCAATTCGGCCGGGTCGTCGAGGAGCTCAAGCACCCGCGAGCGGATCGGGCCGAAGGTGCCGGTGACCACCTCGGCGAGCCCCTTCTTCAGGTCCCCGTAGCCGCGGCCGGCGTACTCGTCCTCGATCGACTGCACGGACCGCTCCGCCAGCACCGAGTAGATCGTCAGCAGGTTGGACACACCCGGCTTGTTCTCGCGGTCGAAGACCACGCCGCCATCGGCATCCGTCACCGCGCGCATGATCTTCTTCGCCGTCACCGCCGGCGCGTCGAGCAACCAGATCACCCCGGCGTGGGACTCGGCCGACTTGGACATCTTCGAGGTGGGGTTCTGCAGGTCGTAGATCTTGGCGGTCTCCTTGACGATGTCCGCCTCCGGAATCACGAAGGTGTCCCCGAAGCGCGAGTTGAACCGTGCCGCGATGTCGCGGGTGAGTTCGACGTGCTGGCGCTGGTCTTCGCCGACCGGCACGACGACCGTGTCGTAGAGCAGGATGTCCGCGGCCATCAAGATCGGGTAGGCGAACAGTCCGACCGTGGTGCCGTCAGAGCCCTGCTTGGCGGACTTGTCCTTGAACTGGGTCATCCGGCTGGCCTCGCCGAAACCGGTGATCGTGTTCAACACCCAGGCCAGCTGGGCGTGCGCGGCCACATGCGACTGCACGTACAACGTCGACGCCGACGGGTCGATGCCGCTGGCGATGTACTGCGCGGCCGTGCGCCGGGTGTTCTCCCGCAGCTTCGCGGGGTCCTGCGCCACGGTGAGGGCGTGCAGGTCCACGATCGAGAAGTACGCCTCGTGGGTCTCCTGCAGGGACTTCCAGTTCAGCAGCGCGCCGATGTAGTTGCCGATCTGGAGCGAGTCGGCGGACGGTTGCATGCCGGAGTACAGGCGGGGTTTGGTCATGTGATCAGATCTTTTCATAGCGTGTGGCCGCCGTCAGGACCGGCGGCGCGAGAGGGAGGGAAACCAAAGGGAGAGAGAAATTAGAGGGAGAGGGGAATCAGAGGGAGTAGTCGACGACTACGGGGGTGTGGTCGGACCAGCGCTGGTCGTAGGCCGCCGCCCGGTCGACGGCATAGTCGGTGACGGATGCCGCCAGCGCCGGCGTGGCCAGCTGGTAGTCGATCCGCCAGCCGGTGTCATTGTCGAACGCCTGGCCGCGCCAGGACCACCAGGTGAATGGTCCGTCCACGTCGCCGGCCCATTTGCGTCCCACGTCGACCCAGCCGAGGCCGGCCCCGGCGTTGTAGTCGGGTGCGTCTTCGGCGCCGACGATGCGGTCGAAGTAGGCGCGTTCCTCCGGCAGGAAGCCGGCCCGCTTGACGTTGCCGCGCCAGTTCTTGATGTCGAGCTTGCGGTGGCCCACGTTCAGGTCGCCGAGCACGACGGCCCGTTCACTGTGAGCGGCCAGTTCCGGCAGCCGGGCGAGCATGGCGTCGAGGAACTTGAACTTCTCGACCTGTTTCGGGGTGGCGACCTCGCCCGAGTGCACGTACGTGCTCACCACGGTGACCACCTTGCCGTTGACCAGGTAGTCGGCCTCGAGCCAGCGGCCCGCGCTGTCGAACTCCGTGGCGCCGAGTTCGACTCGGTGGATGGTGGCCGAGGAACGGCTGGCCAGGGCCACCCCAGCCCGGCCCTTCGCGGTCGCCGCGTCGTGCAGGATGTTCCACTCCGGGCCGAGCAGCCCCTCGAGGTCCTCGGTCGACGCGCGAACCTCCTGGAGGGCGAGGATGTCCACGTCCCGCTCGGCCAGCCAGTCGCCCATCCCCTTGCGGTAGGCGGCGCGCACGCCGTTCACGTTGACGCTGGCGATGCGGAGGCGCGTCGGGTCGGCAGCAACGGAAGCCGCGGAAGCCGCGGACGCGGCGGACGAAGCAGGGTCGGAAGTGGCAGGGTCGGAAGCGGCGGTCGAAGCGGAAGGCATCCCCCGATTCTACTTTGGCTCTGGACCGGGGTCGCCGGCAGCGATCTCTGCGGCTCGCTTCTCGGCGGCGCGCAGGCGGCGCGCGGTGAGCAGGCGGCTGGGCCAGGTCGCGACGTCGTGTGCATTCCGGGCCTCCCGGAGCTCGGCCAGCACGACCACCCGGAGCGCCTCCTCTTCCTGCCGGAGCTTCTCCGCGGCAACCTCGTCCGCGCTGATCCGACGTGGCGAGAGTCCGGCGTCATCCATCCCGACGGCGATCCAGGATGCCGAGAGCAGCGTCAGCGTGCTGGTCAGGTTGAACCAGATCAGGAGCCCGATGATCACGGCGAATGTGGCGAGCAGCGGGTTGCGGCCGGCGCCGGCGAGCAGCGTGCTGCCGAGGATCTTGAGCACGCCCAGGCCCGCGGCGCCCAGGAGGGAGCCGGTGATGAGCTGGCGGAAGGGGATCCGCAGCCGGGACAGCACCCGGAACAGTGCGGCGAGGGTGATGGTGTCGATCACGAGCACGAGGAGTAGCCCGACCGAGCGGGCGGCCGCGTTGAACCAGAACGAATCCCGGGAGACGCCGACCAGCCCGAACAGCGCCCCGAGCGCCTCGGTGCTCGCGATGGAGATCAGCGCCGAGACCACGAGCACCACCGCGAACAGCAGGCCGAGGCCCAGCTCCCGCAACTTCACCCAGAGGACGAAGGTCTTGTCGGGCGGCATCCGGAAAATGGTGCGCACCGCCTGCGCCGTCGTCGAGAGCCAGCCGAGCACGGTCGCGAGCAGGCCGACCAGGGCGAGCACGCCGGACCAGCCGAAGACCCGGGCATTGGCCAGGTCGGTGGGGTCGATCACGCCGTCCTTGCCGATCAGCCCGGGAACGGACTGGTTGATGAAGGAGTAGAGCGTCAGCTCGAGGTCGGGGTTCGACGTGATCCACAGCCCGGCGATGGAGAAGACAAGCCACAGCGCCGCGAACGTCGCGAAGATGGCCTGGTAGGACATGCCGCCGGCGAGGATGGGCCCCCCGCTGTCCCCGAACCGGGTGTACACCCGCACGGGGCGCGAGCGCATGACCCGGTTGATCAGGGTCTTCGTGCGGTCGATGGCGGCGGGAGTTTTCACTTGTTCAGCCTAGGCGGCGGCCGTGCGGCCCGGAACGCGAAAAGGCCGGCCTCCCCACGACGAATGATCGTGGGGAGGCCGGCCTTTTGGAACCCGTTCGGTTACTTCGTTCCTCGCAGCATGGCCTGCTTGACCTCGGAAATGGCCTGGGTGACCTGGATTCCGCGCGGGCAGGCCTCGGTGCAGTTGAAGGTGGTGCGGCAGCGCCACACGCCTTCCTTGTCGTTGAGGATGTCGAGGCGAACGGCCGCATTGTCATCGCGCGAGTCGAAGATGAAACGGTGCGCGTTCACGATCGCGGCCGGGCCGAAGTACTGGCCGTCCGTCCAGAACACCGGGCAGCTCGACGTGCACGCGGCGCAGAGGATGCACTTGGTGGTGTCATCGAAGCGTTCGCGCTGGGCGACCGTCTGCAGGCGCTCCTTGCCGTCGGTGGGGGCGTTGTTGGCCACTAGGAAGGGCTGCACGGCGCGGAACGATTCGAAGAACGGCTCCATGTCGACGATCAGGTCCTTCTCGAGCGGCAGACCCTTGATCGCCTCCACGTAGACGGGCTTCGTGATGTCGAGGTCCTTGATCAGCGTCTTGCAGGCGAGGCGGTTGCGGCCGTTGATCCGCATCGCATCCGAGCCGCAGATGCCGTGCGCGCACGAGCGGCGGAAGCTCAGGCTGCCGTCCTGTTCCCACTTGATCTTGTGCAGGGCGTCCAGCACCCGGTCCGTCGGGTACATCTGCACGTCGAAGTCGTCCCAGTGCGGTTCGGCGTCTACCTCGGGGTTGTACCGGCGGATGATCAGCGTGACGGTGAAGGACTCGATCGCCTCCGGCACCACGGGGGTGGTCGAAGCGCTCACGGTTGCGGTACTCAACTCAGTACTTCCTTTCCATCGGCTGGTAGCGCGTGATGGTGACCGGCTTCCAGTCCAGCGCAATGTGGTCGGCCGCGTCGGCGGAGTGCGGGTCTCCGGTCAGGTAGGCCATGGTGTGAACCAGGTAGTTCTCGTCGTCGCGCAGGGGGAAGTCGTCGCGCATGTGGCCGCCGCGGCTTTCCTTGCGGTTGCGGGCGGAGAACACGACGACCTCGGCCAGGTCGAGCAGGAAGCCGAGTTCGACGGCCTCGAGCAGGTCGGTGTTGAACCGGCGGCCCTTGTCCTGCACGCCGATGTTCTTGTAGCGCTCGCGCAGGGTGTGGATGGTGTCGGTGACTTCCTTGAGCGACTCGTCGGTGCGGAACACCTGCGCCTTGGCGTCCATCATCTCCTGCAGTTCCTTGCGGAGCACGGCGATGCGCTCGGTTCCGGTCGAGGTGCGGATGCCCTCGAGCAGGTCCTTCACGAACGTCGCGGCGTTCGCGGGCAGCGGGGTGAAGTCGACGGTCTTGACGTACGCGACGGCGTTGTTGCCGGCGCGCTTGCCGAAAACGTTGATGTCGAGCAGCGAGTTGGTGCCGAGACGGTTGGAGCCGTGCACGGACACGCAGGCGCATTCGCCGGCGGCATACAGGCCGGGAACGACGGTGGTGTTGTTGCGCAGCACTTCCGCGTTCACATTGGTCGGGATGCCGCCCATCGCATAGTGCGCGGTGGGCATCACCGGAACCGGCTCGGTGACCGGGTCGACGCCGAGGTAGGTGCGGGCGAACTCGGTGATGTCGGGCAGTTTGGTCTCGAGCACCTCGGCGCCGAGGTGGGTGCAGTCGAGGTACAGATAGTCCTTGTTCGGACCGGCGCCGCGGCCTTCCGCGACCTCCTTGACCATGCAGCGGGCGATGATGTCGCGCGGCGCGAGGTCCTTGATCGTGGGGGCGTAGCGTTCCATGAACCGTTCACCGGCCGCGTTGCGCAGGATTGCTCCCTCGCCGCGCGCACCCTCCGTGAGCAGGATGCCCAGCCCGGCCAGGCCAGTCGGGTGGAACTGGAAGAACTCCATGTCCTCGAGCGGCAGGCCCTTGCGCCAGACGATGCCGACGCCGTCACCGGTGAGGGTGTGCGCGTTGGACGTGGTCTTGTAGATCTTGCCGAAACCGCCGGTGGCGAAGATGAACGCCTTCGCCTGGAAGACGTGCAGCTCGCCGGTGGAGAGGTCGTACGCGACGACCGCGGACGGCTGGTCGACGCCGTCGACCGGTGTCATGACCAGGTCGAGCACGTAGAACTCGTTGAAGAAGTTGATGCCGCGCTTGACGCAGTTCTGGTACAGCGTCTGGAGGATCATGTGGCCGGTGCGGTCGGCGGCGTAGCAGGCCCGGCGAACCGGGGCCTTGCCGTGGTCGCTGGTGTGGCCGCCGAACCGGCGCTGGTCGATCTTGCCCTCCGGCGTGCGGTTGAAGGGCAGGCCCATGTTCTCGAGGTCGATGACCGCGTCGATGGCTTCCTTGGCGAGGATCTCGGCCGCGTCCTGGTCGACAAGGTAGTCGCCGCCCTTGACGGTGTCGAAGGTGTGCCACTCCCAGTTGTCTTCCTCGACGTTGGCGAGGGCCGCGGCCATCCCGCCCTGCGCTGCACCGGTGTGCGAGCGCGTCGGGTAGAGCTTGGAGATCACCGCGGTGTTCGCGCCGGAGCCGGCTTCGATGGCGGCACGCATGCCGGCACCGCCCGCTCCCACGATCACGATGTCGAACTGGTGGTAGTGCACGCCGTCCACGATGGTGGACTCAGTGGGCGCGGTTACAGCATCCGTAGTCATTTGGGTGTTTGCAGCTCCTAGATGGCCGAGCAGAACGAAGGCAGAAGGTCGGCGGGTGAACCGGCCGGGCAGGGATCGAAGGTGAAGACCACGAGCGTGCCGAGGGTGATCAGGATCACGACGGCGGCCAGGATGGCGGACTTCAGGATGCCGCGGGTGAGCCGCTGCGTGGCGTAGTCGTTGACGATGGTGCGCATGCCGTTGCCGCCGTGGATCAGGGCGAGCCAGAGCATGATGATGTCCCACACGGCCCAGAACGGGGTGGTGAGCTTGCCCGCGACGAACGCGAAGTTGAGGGCGCTGACGCCCTCACCGACCATGAGGTTGACGAAGAGGTGGCCGAAGATGAGCACGACCAGCACGACGCCGGAGACGCGCATGTAAATCCAGCCCCATTTTTCCCAGTTCACGCCGCGCTTGCGCGGTGAACGGGCGTAGGGGCTGCGGGGAGCTTCGATTGTGGTTGTCATGAGTCTCCCCGTCCTATTCGCTGAACACGTTGATCAGGTGGCGCGGCGCGAAGCCGAGCATGGTGATGATCCAGAGCGCGATCACGACATAGAACATGACCTTCTGGTACTTGGCGTTCCAGAAGTCGATCAGGATGATCCGCAGGCCGTTGAACGCGTGGAAGACGATGGCCGCGACCAGCGCGACTTCACCGAGGCCCATGATCGGTGTCTGGTAGCTGCTGATGACCGCGTTGTACGCCTCAGGGCTCACGCGCACCAGCGCGGTGTCCAAGATGTGAACCAGCAAGAAGAAGAAGATCGCAACACCGGTAATCCGGTGCAGGACCCACGACCACATACCCTCGCGGCCCCGATACAGGGTGCCGGCGGGGCGACGCGATGTCGTCTTCTGCTGGGATGTCAGTGTCGCTGCCTGCTCTGGCATGACCAACCCTCCCTGGCTGAGTAGCGGCCTCGACGAATCAGGCCGACAATGCGCTGTGCGCACGTGTGACTATCCTAAGTCTCTCTGCGCCGAGATAAAACGCTCTCGGCCCGCTAGCGCTGCATTGATAGCGGAACCGCAACCGTTGCGCGCACGGCGGCCCGGTCGTCGATCACCGTTTCGTAGTGTCCGAGCAGCTGGTCGCAGACGTTCTGCCAGGACCGGCCGAGCACGCTCCGCCGTCCCGCCTCGCCCATCCGCAGCCGCAGGGCCGGGTCCCGGGTCAGCAGGGTGACGCACCGGCGCAGGTCCGATTCGTCGTCCGGGGCGAAGAGGAGGCCGTTCTCCCCGTGCGCGACCAGGTCGATCGGGCCGCCCGCGCGCGGGGCGACGACCGGGAGCCCGGCCGCGTGCGCCTCCTGCAGGGTCTGGCCGAAGGTCTCCTCGGTGCCGGCGTGCAGGAACAGGTCGAAGGCGGCGTAGGCGCGGCCCAGCGCCGCCCCGTCCAGTCGGCCGAGCCAGCTGACCGGCATCCCGGCGAGGGCGCGTTCGATGGCGGGCACCGAGGGCCCGTCGCCGACGAGGGCGAGACGGATGCCCGGCACGCCCCGCAGCGCCCGGAACCGCTCCACCTGCTTCTCCGGCGCCATCCGGCCGACGTAGCCGACGACGAGTTCCCCGTTCGGGGCAAGCCGCTGCCGCAGCGCGGCGACGGCCGGGTCGGTGCGCCGGTTGGGGTGGTAGCCGGCCAGATCCACGCCGCGGGTCCAGCGGTCCAGCCGGCGCAGGCCGATGCGGCGCAGGTCCAGCATCGACGCCGTCGACGGGACCAGGGTGAGGTCGGCGCCCTCGTGCACCCACCTGACGAAGCGCCAGGCCGCGGCGGCGGCCGGGCCGAGGCCGTTGCGGCGGGCGTAACCGGCGACATCCGTCTGGAAAACGGCGACGCTCGGGATGTCCAGGCGGTTCGCCGCCGCGATCCCCTGGGCGCCGAGCAGGAACGGTGAGGCCGCGTGCAGCACGTCGGGGGCGAAGTCGGCCAGCAGCCGGTGCACCTGGGGGCTCGGCATGCCCACCGGGAACTGCCGGTACCGCGCCGCCGGCACGCTGTGCACGGGGAACCCCGCGTAGGCGGCCGGGGCCCCGGTGGGCGCGATCACCATGGCCTCGTGGCCGGAGCGCGCCAGGTGATCGAGCACCTGGCAGACGCTCGTGGTGACGCCGCTGACGGTGGGCAGAAAGCTTTCGGTGATGAGTGCGACCCGCATGCCGCGAGCGTAGGGACTCACCCGGTCGGGCCGGTGAACGCACCCTTAACAGTGGTGCCCAGACGGTAGTCTGGCCCAATGTCAGACTCCACGGATGCCCTCGGCCGCTTCTACAGCGTGATCCCCGCCGGCGGGATCGGATCGCGGCTGTGGCCGCTCTCGCGCGCTGACGCGCCGAAGTTCCTGCACGACCTGACCGGTTCCGGCCAGACCCTGCTGCGCGACACCTGGGACCGACTCGCCCCGCTGTCGGGCGACCAGCGCATCATGGTCGTGACCGGGCGCGCGCACCGCGCCGCCGTCGAGGCGCAGCTGCCCGAGCTGGCCGACCACAACGTGGTGCTCGAGAGCGAACCGCGGGAATCCACCGCGGCGATCGGGCTGGCGGCCGCCATCCTCGAGAAACGCGAACCCGGCGTGATCATCGGCTCCTTCGCCGCCGACCACGTGATCAAGAGCCCGTTCCACTTTCGCCAGGCCGTGGTGGAGGCGGTGGCCGCCGCCGACGCCGGCTACATCGTCACCATCGGCATCCGTCCCACCGAACCGGCCATCGGTTTCGGCTACATCAAGACGGCCGGCGCGCTGCAGATCGAGAAGGCCGCCAGCGCGCTGTCGGTCGACTCCTTCGTGGAGAAGCCTGACCTCGACACCGCCAGGGAATACCTGGCAGACGGCCACTACCTCTGGAACGCGGGCATGTTCATCGCCCGGGCCGACCGGCTGCTCGAGGAGATCGGGGCGGCCGAGCCTGAGCTGCTCGCCGGCCTGCTGGAACTCGCCGACGCCTGGGACACCCCGCGCCGCGGCGCCGTCGTCGACCGGATCTGGCCGCGCCTGAAGAAGATCGCGATCGACTACACGGTGGCGGAGCCGGTCGCGGCCCGCGGCAAGCTCGCCGTCATCCCGGGCCAGTTCGACTGGGACGACGTGGGGGACTTCGCGTCGATCGCCAAGATCCACGCGAATGGGCGCAAGCGCGACCTCGCCATCCTCGGTGAGGGCGCGCGCGTGCTCGCCGACTCGTCCAGCGGCATCGTGGTCAGCCACACCGGCCGCATGATCGCCCTGATCGGGGTGGAGGACATCGTCGTGATCGACACCCCTGACGCCCTCCTGGTCACCACCAGCGCCAACGCCCAGAAGGTCAAGGCCGTGGTCGACGCGCTGAAGCTCTCCGGTAGCAGCGACGTGCTCTGACCGACACTGCTCGCGCTTTCACCCCCGATCGGGGCTGATTTCGACCGGGCTGGGCCCAGGGTTCATAACCATTCGGCCACTGTCTGAGTTTGCTCCTTTGAGCAGTGAAACATTCGGTAACGTGTAGTCCAATACAGCCCCCTGCGGACCCGCGCCGGGCGATCATTGGAGGTCATCTTGACAATCACGAAACGTAAGGCCGTTTTCAGCGGACTTGCCACGCTCGGCGTGGTGGCCCTGCTCGCAGCCTGTGCCCCGGCTCCGACCAATGACAATTCGAGCGACGGCGCCGCGAAGTCCGATTATCTTCCCTGCATCGTCTCCGACTTCGGCGGGTTCGACGACAAGTCGTTCAACCAGTCCAGCTTCGAGGGCATGACCCAGGCCGCGGACGAACTGGGTGTCAAGTTCCAGCAGGCCGAGTCCAAGTCGGAGGACCAGTACGGCCCGAACGTCAGCAGCATGGTCGACCAGGGCTGCGACTTCGTGCTCACCGTCGGGTTCGCCCTGGCGAACGCCACCCGCGACGCGGCCAAGGCCGCCCCGGACACCCACTTCGCGCTGATCGACTCCGCGCTCACCAACGACGACTTCAGCCCGCTGATGCTCGACAACGTCAAGCCGGTCCTCTACGACACCGCCCAGGCCGCGTTCCTCGCGGGCTACCTCGCGGCCGGCACCACCAAGACCGGAACGGTCGCCACGTACGGCGGACTGCAGTTCCCGTCCGTCACCATCTTCATGGACGGCTTCGTCGACGGCGTCGCCTACTACAACACCCAGAAGAGCACGGACGTCAAGGTCCTCGGCTGGGACAAGGCCGCCCAGGCCGGCACCTTCGCCGGAAGCTTCGATGACATCAGCGCCGGCAAGACGCTGAGCGCGGGCTTCATCGACCAGAACGCCGACATCATCCTCCCCGTCGCCGGCCCGCTCTTCCAGGGCACCGCGCAGGCCATCCAGGACTCCGGCAAGGACGTCGCCATCATCGGCGTCGACAGCGACCTGTTCGAGACGACTCCCGAGTTCGCGTCGCTGTACCTCACCTCGGTGCTCAAGCAGATGACGGATGCCACCAAGAAGATCATCGTCGACGACGGCAACGGCGAGTTCTCAGCTGACCCCTACGTCGGAACGCTGAAGAACAAGGGCGTGGACATCGCCCCGCTGCACGACTGGGAATCCAAGGTCGACCCGGCCCTGGTGACCGAGATCGACGCCATCAAGGCCGACATCATCAGCGGCAAGCTCAAGGTGGAGTCGCCCGCCACGCCCAAGTAGGCGGCGCGGCGTACCGAGAGTGACCCGGGGAGGTCTGCATCAGTGCAGGCCTCCCCGGCTGCGTTAGGCCGCGGCTGCTGCCGCGCTGCGGACGAGCAGAACACCCACAGATGAGCGAAGTCCCGCACGACCTGCAACATATGAGCAAGCGCGACAACTTTCGTTCGCTACTGAATAGAATCGACCACATGAAGCTCGAACTTCGAGGCATTACGAAGAAATTCGGTGCCCTGGTTGCGAATGACCACATTGACCTCACCGTCGAGGCCGGAGAAATCCATGCGCTGCTCGGCGAAAACGGCGCAGGTAAATCGACCCTGATGAACGTGCTCTACGGCCTGTACCGGGCCGAGGAGGGCGAGATCCTGCTCGATGACAAACCGCAGCACTTCGCCGGACCCGGCGACGCGATGGCTGCCGGGATCGGCATGGTGCACCAGCACTTCATGCTGATCCCCGTCTTCACGGTCGCCGAGAACGTCATGCTCGGCCACGAGGAGACCCGGGCCGGCGGACGCCTCGACCTGGCCGCGGCCCGCACGCACGTGCGCGAGATCTCCGACCGGTTCGGCTTCGACGTCGACCCCGACGCCCTGGTCGAGAATCTCCCCGTCGGCGTGCAGCAGCGGGTCGAGATCATCAAGGCGCTGTCCCGCGACGCGAAGGTGCTCGTCTTCGACGAGCCCACCGCCGTGCTCACGCCCCAGGAGACGGACGAGCTGATGGCCATCATGCGCCAGCTCAAAGCCAACGGAACGTCCATCGTCTTCATCACCCACAAGCTGCGCGAGGTGCGCGAGGTCGCGGACCGCATCACGGTCATCCGCCTGGGCAAGGTCGTCGGTGAGGCCTCGCCGACCGCGACGAACGTGGAGCTGGCCTCCCTGATGGTCGGCCGCGCGGTCGACCTCACCGTCGACAAGGGCCCGGCCGTGCCCGGTGAAGCCGCCCTCTCGGTGAAGAACCTCACCGTGCTCGATCCGCACGGCCAGATCCTGGTCAACAACGTCAGCTTCGACGTGCACAAGGGCGAGATCCTCGCTATCGCCGGGGTGCAGGGAAACGGCCAGACCGAACTCACCGAGGCCCTGATGGGCCTGCAGCAGCGGGTCTCGGGGGAGATCACCCTCGACGGCAAGTCCTTGCGCGGGCACTCGGTGCGCCAGGTGCTCGACGCCGGAGTCGGCTTCGTGCCGGAGGACCGCAACGAGGACGGCCTGGTCGGCGAGTTCACCATCGCCGAGAACCTGATGCTCGACCGCTCGAACGCGAAGCCGTTCGTGAAACGGTGGAACGTGCAGCGCTCCGCCCTCGCCGACTTCGCCCGGGCCAAGGTCAAGGAGTTCGACGTGCGCTCCCAGGGGATCGAGACACCCGTCGGTCGGCTGTCCGGCGGCAACCAGCAGAAGGTCGTGCTCGCCCGCGAACTCAGCCGCGACCTGCGCCTCTTCGTCGCCGCCCAGCCCACCCGCGGGCTCGACGTCGGCTCCGTGGAGTTCGTGCACGAACGCATCGTCGCGACCCGGGATGCCGGCACGCCCGTGATCGTCATCTCGACCGAACTCGACGAGGTCGCCGCCCTCGCGGACCGGATCCTGGTCATGTACCGCGGGCGCATCATCGGCATCGTTCCCGGCGACACCCCGCGCGCCGTTCTTGGTTTGATGATGGCCGGCGAAGCGCCTGCCGGAGAAGGAGCTGCCGCGTGAGCGCGACACAGGGTCACCCGACCGAAGCCGTGACGAAGACACGCCCGCCCGAGCAGTCCCGCTGGGACCGGGCGTTCCGCGAGATCACCACCGGCAACGCCATCATCTCGGTGCTCGCCGTTGTGCTGGCCCTGCTCGTGGGCGCCGTGATGATCGCCTTCACCAACAAAGACGTGCAGGCCGCGTCCGGCTACTTCTTCTCCCGGCCGACCGACCTGCTCGGTGCGATCTGGAACGCGGTGGCGGGCGCCTACTCCGCCCTGTTCCAGGGTTCGGTCTACAACTTCCGCCGGCCGAGTTTCGCCGCGGGAATCAAGCCGCTGACCGAGACCCTCACCTTCGCAACCCCGCTGATCATGGCCGGCCTGGGTGTCGCGCTCGGCTTCCGGGTCGGCATGTTCAACATCGGCGGGCGCGGCCAGATGCTGATCGCGGCCGCCCTCGGCGGCTGGGTCGGCTTCGCGGTTGACCTGCCCTACGGCCTGCACATGGTGGCGGCGCTCGTCGCCGGCATCCTCGGCGGTGCGCTCTGGGGCGGGATCGTCGGGCTGCTGAAGGCCCGCACGGGGGCCCACGAGGTGATCACCACCATCATGCTCAACTATGTGGCGTTCTATCTGGTCAGCTACCTGCTGCGCGACGGCTTCCTGAAGACCCCCGGGTCGAACAACCCGAAAAGCCCCGCGACCCAGGCCACGGCGGTCTTCCCCGACCTGCTGGGCCCGACCTACAGCCTGCACTTCGGCTTCATCCTGGCCATCGTCGCCACCATCTTCACCTGGTGGCTGCTGTCCCGGTCCAACCTGGGCTTCCAGTTCCGGGCGGTCGGGCTGAACCCGCACGCGGCCCGCGTCGCGGGCATCAGCGTCAAGCGGATCTACGTCTACGCGATGCTGCTCTCCGGCGGGCTGATCGGCCTGGCCGGCATCAACCAGGTGCTGGGCACCACGACCAGCGGCTTCGGCGCCGGCCTCGACTCCGGCATCGGCTTCGACGCGATCACCGTCGCGCTGCTCGGCCGCTCGAAGCCGTGGGGCGTCTTCGCCGCCGGCATCCTCTTCGGCGCGTTCAAGGCCGGAGGCTTCTCGATGCAGGCGGCGGAGGGGGTGCCGATCGACATCGTGCTGGTCGTGCAATCCCTGATCGTGCTGTTCATCGCGGCCCCGCCGCTCGTGCGGGCCATCTTCCGCCTGCCCGCACCGGGCACCACCCGCCGTGCACTCCCCAACGTGACCCAGGAGGTGGCCGCGAAATGAGCATCGCAACCCCGGCCGTCCAGCCCATTCAGCCCGCCGCCCCCCAGGACGCAGACTTCGAGGTCGTGCGGAGCTGGAAGGCACCGATCGCCCTGTCCATCTTCACCGTGCTGTCGTTCCTGCTCCTGGTCGTCTTCGGCCGAACCGGCATCAGCACGTTCCGCCTGTCCACGACCAGCGACCTGATCCAGCTGCCCGAGGTGGAACTGCCCACCCAGCTGACCGGCATCGTGATCAGCGTCCTGCTGCTCCTGATCACCGTGATCAGTGCCTGGCTGGTGCGGTCGAGGGCCAGGGTTCCGATCTGGTTGATCGCCGTCTTCGCGGTTCTGGTCCTGATCGGCTTCCTCTCCTGGGCCGCGGCGGACAAGACCATCCCGGTGCCGGGCCTGCTCTTCGGCGCGATCAGCCTCGCCGTGCCGCTCATCTTCGGCGCCCTCGGCGGCGTCATCTCCGAACGCGTCGGCGTGGTCAACATCGCCATCGAGGGCCAGCTGCTCGCGGGCGCGTTCACCTCCGCGCTGGTCGCCTCCCTGACCAATCAGCCCCTCCTCGGGCTGGTCGCGGCGATGTTCGCCGGCGTGCTCGTCTCCATGGTGCTCGCCTCATTCTCGATCAAATACTTCGTCGACCAGGTCATCGTCGGTGTCGTGCTGAACGTGCTCGTGATCGGTCTCACCGGCTTCCTCTACTCGCAGGTGATGGCGCCCAACGCGGCCACCCTGAACCAGCCGCCCCGGTTCGAGCGCATCAACATCCCGCTGCTCAGCGAGATCCCGATCATCGGCCCGGTGCTCTTCCGCCAGACGCTGATCGTCTACATCATGTACGTGGCCGTCGCCGTGGTGTACTACGGCATCTTCCACACCAAGTGGGGACTGCGCCTCCGCAGCGTCGGCGAGCACCCGCAGGCGGCCGACACCGTGGGCATCAACGTGGCCCGCACCCGCTTCTGGAACGTGTCGCTCGCGGGGGCCATCGTCGGCCTCGGCGGGGCGTACTTCACGCTCGGCTCGGTCGGGGCGTTCGGCAAGGAGATGACGGCCGGAGCCGGATTCATCGCCCTCGCCGCCGTGATCTTCGGCCGCTGGGACCCGATCCGGGCCACCCTGGCCGCCCTCCTGTTCGGCTTCGCCAGCAACCTGCAGAACGTGCTCAGCATCATCGGTTCCCCGGTGCCGAGCGAGTTCATGCTGATGCTGCCGTACCTGGTCACCATCTTCGCCGTGGCCGGTTTCGTCGGCACGTCGAGGGGTCCCGCGGCATCCGGCAAGCCCTACATCAAATCATGACCGGGGTGGGCGCCGACGCGCTGCCCCTGGCGGGCGACATCGACTGGGCGACGCTGCGCGAGGCGGCGACGAACGCCATGGGCAAGGCCTACGTGCCGTACTCCAAGTTTCCGGTCGGCGCCGCGGCGCTCGTCTCTGACGGGCGGGTGATCAGCGGATGCAACGTGGAGAACGCCTCCTACGGCCTCACCCTCTGCGCCGAGTGCGCCCTCGTCTCCGTGCTGCACCTGACCGGCGGCGGCCGGCTGGTCGCGTTCACCTGCGTGGACGGCAACGGCTGCACGCTGATGCCCTGCGGCCGCTGCCGCCAACTGTTGTACGAACACTCCGCGCCGGGCATGCTGCTCGAGACCGTGTCGGGTCTGCGCACCATCGATGAAGTGCTGCCGGACGCCTTCGGGCCGAGGCAGCTCGCCGAATACCAGGAAGAGTAACCGTGAGCACCAGCCCGAACCGGATCGAAGCCTTCGACGCCGTGGACCTGATCCACACCAAGCGCGACCGGGGCGCACTCCGCACCGAGCAGATCAACTGGCTGATCGACGCGTACACCCGCGGCTACGTCGGCGACGAGCAGATGGCCGCCATGACCATGGCGATCTTCCTCAACGGCATGGACCGCCGCGAGATCAAGGACCTCACGATGGCCATGATCAACAGCGGCGAACGGATGAGCTTCGCCGGCCTCGGCAAGCCCACCACCGACAAGCACTCCACCGGCGGGGTCGGCGACAAGATCACCCTGCCGCTGATGCCCCTCGTGGCGGTCTTCGGCGCGGCCGTGCCGCAGCTCTCCGGCCGCGGCCTCGGCCACACCGGCGGCACCCTGGACAAGCTCGAGTCGATCCCAGGCTGGCGCGCCAACCTCACCAACGACGAGATGTTCCGGCAGTTGCGCGACACCGGCGGGGTCATCTGCGCCGCCGGCCGCGGGCTGGCCCCGGCCGACGGCAAGCTCTACGCCCTGCGCGACATCACCGGCACGGTCGAGGCGATTCCGCTGATCGCGTCCTCGATCATGTCCAAGAAGATCGCGGAGGGCACCAGCGCCCTCGTGCTGGACGTGAAGTTCGGCTCGGGCGCCTTTCTGAAGGACATCGACCGCTCCCGTGAGCTGGCCCGCACCATGGTGGCCCTCGGCGAGGACGCGGGAGTGGCGACATCCGCCCTGCTCACCAACATGAACGTGCCCCTCGGGTTCGCGATCGGCAACGCCAACGAGGTGCGGGAATCCGTGGAGGTGCTCGCCGGCGGCGGCCCGGCCGACGTGGTCGAGCTGACCATCGCCCTGGCGACGGAGATGCTCGACCTCGCCGGCATCACCGGCGTCGACGTGGCCGCAGCGCTCACCGACGGACGCGCCATGGACAAGTGGCGCGAGGTGATCCGGGCGCAGGGCGGCGACCCGGATGCGGCGCTGCCGGTGGCCCGCGAAACCCACGTCGTCACCGCCGACCGCGACGGCGTGCTGGTCGAGCAGCAGGCGCTGCCGTTCGGCATCGGCGCCTGGCGGCTCGGCGCGGGCCGCGCCCGCAAACAGGACCCCGTGCAGCACGCGGCCGGCATCGACCTGCACGCCAAGCCGGGCGACACCGTGCACGCCGGTCAGCCGCTGTTCACCCTCAGCGCCGACGAGCCCGAGCGCTTCGCCCGAGCCCTGGAGGCCGTGGCCGGCGCTTACCGGATCGGCGACCCCGGCGAGCCCGTGCTCGACGGCGGCCCGCTGATCGCCGAGCGCATCGGCCGCTGACAAGACGCTGCCGGTTCGGGCGGGTTCTGGAAAACAGGAAGACTCCCGGACCCCGCCCGGGTAGATTAGGGGGGTGAACAAGAGCCCTGAGGACTACCTGATGCCCGGTGCCGGCACGAGCATCAACGCCCTGCCCAAGATCTCGCTGCACGACCACCTCGACGGCGGACTGCGCCCCCAGACCATCATCGAACTGGCCGAACCGATCGGGTTCGCACTGCCGACGACGGATGCCGCCGCGCTCGGCACCTGGTTCGCCGACCAGGCCGATTCCGGCTCCCTGGTCGAGTACCTGAAGACCTTCGACGTCACCACCGGGGTCATGCAGACCCGGGAGGGCCTGGTGCGCGTCGCCCGTGAATTCGTCGAAGACCTCGCCGCCGACGGCGTCATCTACGGGGAGATCCGCTGGGCCCCGGAGCAGCACCTCACCCACGGCCTCACCCTCGACCAGACCGTCGAGGCGGTTCAGGAAGGCCTGGAGGCCGGCATCGCCCTGGTCGCCCAGGCCGGGTCCCGCATCCGCGTCGGCCAGCTGATCACCGCCATGCGCCACGCCGACCGCGGCCTCGAAATCGCGGAGCTCGCCGTGAGGCACCGCGGCAACGGCGTCGTCGGTTTCGACATCGCCGGGGCCGAGCTGGGCTTCCCGGCCCACAACCACAGGGACGCATTCGACTTCCTCGCCAAGGCGTTCATGCCCGTCACCGTGCATGCGGGCGAGGCCGACGGCCTGGAGAGCATCCGTGGGGCCCTCTTCGACGGCCGCGCCCTGCGCCTGGGTCACGGCGTGCGCCTGGCCGAGGACATCGAGATCGGCCGCGAAGACGAGGAGAACACCTACGTCACGCTCGGACCGGTCGCCCAGTGGGTGCGCGACCGTGAGATCGCGCTCGAGCTCAGCCCGTCGTCCAACCTGCAGACCGGCGCCATCGCCGCCTGGGGCGACGACCTGCTTGACCACCCGTTCGACCTGCTGTACCAGCTGGGCTTCCGAGTCACGGTCAACACCGACAACCGCCTGATGAGCAACACCAGCCTCACCAAGGAACTGGCCCTGCTCAGCGACGCCTTCGGCTACGACGAAGACGACCTCGAGGTGTTCCAGTTGAACGCGGTCCAGGCCTCGTTCCTGCCCCTGGACGAACGGGAAGACCTGGCGGACGCGATCGTCGCCGGCTTCGCGACCGTCTGACCACCCTGGAAACAGCTCTGAACCCGTGAAAGCTCCCATGCCACTGCCCCCACTGCCCCTCGAAGCCATCGCGATCGGCGTGCACGTCAGCGACTGGCGCGCAGCGGTCACCGCCGCCGGCGACGCCCTCGAACGCTCCGGCTCCACCGGACCCGAATACACCCGGCGCATGATCGCCGTCATCGACGAGTTCGGCGCCTACGTGGTCATCGCCCCCGGGCTCGCGCTCGCGCACGCCCGGCCCGGCCCCGACGTGCACTCGGAGGGTCTCAGCATCGTCACGCTGGCCGAACCGGTCCCGTTCGGGCATCCGCACAACGACCCGGTCAGTGTCGTGCTCGGGCTGGCCGTCACCAGCTCCGACGAGCACGTGCTGCTCGTCGCCGAACTGGCCAATGTGTTCAACGACCCGGCCGTCATCCCCGCGCTGGCTGCGGCAACGGATGTCGACACCATCCGTTCGCTCCTCGGCGTGAGCGCGGCCATCGAGGAGTCCTCATGAAGATCGTCGCCCTCTGCGGGGTGGGGGTCGGCACCTCCGCCATCCTCAAGGTCAATGCCGAGCGGGCGCTCAAGCGCCTCGACATCGAGGCCGACGTGACGGCCACGGACATCGCCGGCGTCAGCACCATCGGGGCCGACGCGCAGGTCATCCTGACGTCGTCCGAGCTGGTCGCCGCGATCGGCAAGACCAACGCCGACATCGTCGTGATCGACAACTACTTCGACGTGGACGAGCTCACCGCGAAGCTCGAAGTCGCCCTGGGCTAATCCCCCCGTCCCTTTCCCGGTCCGTCCCCCTCCCGGTCCGTCCCGTCCCGTCCCGGTCCGTCCCCCTCTCCTTCCCGGTCCTTCCCATTCCCGGCGCTTCCCTCGGGCTCGTGTGGGCTCCGGCCCACTGCCCACCTCCGCCGAGCCGTGAGTACTCCTCCCCAAAACTCATGTTTCAGGGGCGTTGCTCACGGTTCGGCGAGCACGCGCGGTCTCGTCCCGGGCCCGCCGCGGTCCCGTCCCGCTCGGGCACGCCGCGCGGGTCGCTCGGGTGCGCCGCGGTCCCGTCCCGGGCGCGCC
>NZ_SOGW01000107.1:0-31969 GCF_004403075.1 Cryobacterium sp. TMT2-10
GCACGGCCAGCAGCCGGTCGGCGGTGGCGCCCCCCGCGGCATCCGCCAGGCGGACCTCACCGCCCGCGGCCCGCAGCACGGCTGCGGCCTGTTCGGCCTCGGCGAGCGCGCCCGGCCCATCCGTCTGCAGCAGCAGGAACGCGCCGCGGTCGATCGGAAGGCCCGCCGTCTGGTCCGGCCCGAGGTAGGCCGCGATCATCGCCAGGGCAGCCGAGTCGATCAGTTCCATCACGGCCGGGCACAGGCGGGATGCCGTGATGAGGGCGGATGCCGCCGCCGCGAGTGCCACATCGGGGAACACGGCTCCGAGGGTGACGGTCTCCCCCGCGGTGATGGCCCTGGCCCGCACGGTGGCCTCGACGATCACGCCGAGGGTGCCCTCCGATCCGGTCAGCAGAGCGGTGAGGTCGTAGCCCGTGACGCCCTTGACGGTGCGGCGGCCCGTCTTCAGCAGCCGCCCGTCGGCAAGCACGACCGTCAGCGCGAGCACCGCCTCGCGGGTGACCCCGTACTTGGCGCAGAGCAGGCCGCCGGCATTCGTGGCGATGTTGCCGCCGACGGAGGCGAAGCCCTTACTGGCCGGGTCGGGGGCGAACCACAGCCCGTGTTCGGCGAGCGCGTCGTTGAGGTGCTGGTTGATCACGCCCGGTTCGACCACGGCCAGCTCGTCCTCGGGGCGGATCTCGAGGATCCGGTTCATCCCCCGAACGTTGAGCACGATGCTTCCATCCGTGCCGCACGCTCCCCCGGACAGCCCGGTGCCGGTGCCCCGGGTGACCACGGGGATGCGGAACTCCGTTGCGATCCGGAGCACGGCCTGCACCTCCGGGACGGATGTCGCCCGCACCAGGGCCAGCGGCATGCCCGGGGCCACCCAGCCGGACTTGTCGGTTCGAGTCGCCGCCAACTCGACCGGATCGATGCTGACGATGCTGCCGAGCTCGGACTGGAGACGTTCCACTGCGGTCATGCCGCCAGAGTACCGGACCGGGCACCCACCCGACCGCCGCGCCGGGCACCCACCGGGGGCAGCGCCGGGAGCAGCGCCGAGCGTCAGCGATGGCCGATTCCCGCTAGCGTCCCCGGTCGCCCGGTGACAGGCTGGACCAGTGACCACCACTTCGACCCGGACGAACGTCCTGCCCGACCCGGACGATATTCCCGACCCGATCTTCGCGACCCGCTACCGGGCCATGTCCTCGCGGGACGCCCGTTTCGACGGTCAGTTCATCACGGGCGTGCACTCCACCGGCATTTACTGCCGTCCGAGCTGCCCGGCGGCGACACCGAAACCCGCCAATGTGTCGTTCTACCTGACCACCGCGGCCGCCCACGAGGCCGGACTGCGGGCGTGCAAGCGCTGCCTGCCCGACGCCGTCCCCGGGTCGCCGGAGTGGAACATCCGTGACGACCTCGCCGCCCGCGCGATGCGCCTGATCGCTGACGGCGCGGTCGAACGGGACGGGGTGCCCGGCCTCGCCCGCCGCCTCGGCTACAGCGAACGGCACCTCACCCGGGTGCTCGTGACCGAGCTCGGCGCCGGCCCGCTCGCACTCGCGCGGGCACACCGCGCGCAGACCGCGCGGCTGCTGCTGCAGGGCAGCGAGCTGTCGATCAGCGCGGTGGCGTTCGCCGCCGGGTTCGGCAGCGTGCGCCAGTTCAACGACACGATCGCCGCCGTCTACGAGCGCACCCCCACCGAACTGCGGCGCACGCTGCAACGCCCGACCCGACCTGCCCGTCCCCGTTCCCCGTCCCCCGAGAGCGCACAGGCCGTCCCTTCAGCCGCCACCGGCATCAGCCTGCAGCTGCCGGCCCGCGCGCCGTTCGACGGACCTGGGCTGTTGCGGTTCCTCGCCGTGCGGGCCCTCGCCGGCGTCGAGCGGGCCACGGCGCAGGTCTATTCCCGCACGTTGCGCCTGCCCCACGGCCCGGCGTGGGTCGAGCTGACGCTGTTGGGAACGGATGCCGCGCCATCCGTGGCCTGCCGCGCCGGCCTGGCCAGCCTCGCCGACCTCGCACCGCTCGTCAGCCGGGTGCGGCGCCTGCTCGACCTGGACGCGGATTCCCGGGCGATCGACCTGGCCCTCGCCGCGGACCCGGCCCTGGCGGCCGGCGTCGCGGCGACCCCCGGCATGCGCCTGCCCGGAAGTATCGACCCCGAGGAGACGTTGTTCCGTGCGCTGATCGGGCAGCAGGTCTCCGTGGCGGCCGCCCGCACAGCGCTCACCCGCCTGACCGCGGCGCTCGGCGACGCGTTCCCGGGGGCCGCCGGCGCCCCGGCACCCGGGGGCGACCAGCCCGGCACCGACCAGCCCGGCACTGACCAGCACGGCTCCGACCAGCCGCTCCGGCTCTTCCCCACCGCCGCGCGGATCGCCGCGGAGGGNGCACGGCTCCGACCAGCCGCTCCGGCTCTTCCCCACCGCCGCGCGGATCGCCGCGGAGGGCCGCAGCGTGCTCCGCGGCCCGGCCGCCCGCATCGACACGATCATGCGGGTGGCCGAGGAGCTGAGCACGGGCGCCCTCACGCTCTCCTTCGGCGATACCAGGGCGGACCTCGAGTCGCGGCTCACCGCCCTCCCCGGGATCGGGCCCTGGACGGCCGGCTACGTCGCGCTGCGCGTGCTGGGCAGTCCCGACATCCTGCTGACCAGCGACCTGGCCCTGCGCCAGGGCGCCGCCCGACTCGGACTGCCCCCGGATGCCCGGAATCTCGCGCGCCACGGGGAGGACTGGGCGCCGTGGCGCAGTTACGCGGGCATGCACCTGTGGCGGGCCGCGGGCACCCCGGCGGCGGACCTGCCCCGCACCCCTTCTTCGGGCAGGTAGCCTGAACAGGTGAAATTCGCCCATCTCAGAGTTGACGGCCAGTCCACCCCGCGTCTCGCGGCGGTCTTCGAGGACGCAGCGCTGTTCCTCGACGAAATCATGGAGGAGGCCCCGCGCGATCTGCAGGACCTGCTCGAAAAGGGCGATGACGAGTTCGACCGGGTGCGCGCCCTGAGCATGCACGCCGCGGCACAGGGAGCCACGCTCACGCCGCTCTCCGAGCTGCGCTACTCCTCGGCGGTGCTGCGACCGCCGCAGATCATCGCGATCGGCGCCAACTACGCCGCCCATTCCTCCGAACTCAAGCTCCGGTCCGAGACCGCGGCGACCGTGTTCTCGCTCTGGCCCAACTCGCTGACCGGGCACGAGTCCACGATCACATGGTCGACCGACCAAACGCAGCAGGTCGACTACGAGGCCGAGCTCGGCGTGATCATCGGCCGGGCCGCCCATAAGGTGTCCGTGGCGGACGCCCTCGACCACGTCTTCGGCTACACCGTCGTGAACGACATCACCGCGCGTGACCTGCAGTTCTCCGAGGCCCAGTGGTCGCGCTGCAAGTCCTTCGACGGCTTCACACCCACCGGCCCCGTCGTCATCACGGCAGACCAGATCGCCGACCCGCAGGACCTGTGGCTCACCACCCACGTCGACGGTCGCATCCTGCAGGACGCCTCGAGCGGCGACATGGTGCGCTCGGTCGCCGAGATCATCTCCTACCTCTCCCAGACATCGACCCTGCTGCCGGGCACGCTGATCTCCACCGGCAGCCCGGGCGGCGCCGGCTACAGCCGCAAACCGCCGGTCTTCCTTCGTGACGGGTCGACCGTGACCATCACGATCGACAAGATCGGTTTCCTGACCACGCACTGCCGCGCAATCTGATTTCCAGCCGGGCGTAAGCTCGGCACCAAATCGTTGTTCCAGGCCCGGGGCGCCGATGCGAACGCGAGGGAGGACGCCATGACAACGATCTCTGTCGTCATCCCCTGCTTCAACGACGCCGGCCTGCTCGCCACCTGCCTCGCTGCCCTGGCCGCCCAGGACCGCCCGGCCGACGAGGTGATCGTCGTGGACAACGCGAGCACGGATGCCACGGCCGCCACCGCCCGCGCCGCCGGAGCGCGCGTCGTGTACGAGCCCGTGCAGGGGATCTGGCCGGCCGCCGCGGCGGGCTACGACGCGGCGACGGGGGACGTGATCGCGCGCCTCGACGCCGACTCCGTTCCTGCCCCCGACTGGCTGGCGCGGCTCGAGTCCGGCCTGGCCCGGTCTCCCGAGGCGGACCTCATCACCGGGACCGGTGACTTCTACGACAGCAGTCCGCTCGTGGCCTGGCTGGGACAGACGTTCTACCTCGGCGGCTACTTCTTCTGGGTCGGCCTCTGGCTCGCGCACCACCCCGTGTTCGGGTCGAATTTCGCCATGCACCGGGATGTCTGGCTGAGAGCCCGTGACCGGGTGCACCGGGAGCGGAGCGACATCCACGACGACCTCGATCTGAGCATGAACCTGGATCCGGCAGTGCAGGTGCGGTACGAGCACACCCTGAGGGTGGGCGTCTCCGGACGCCCGTTCGCCACCTGGAGCGGCTTCGCCCGCCGGGTGCGGTGGGGATTCCGCACCCTCCTGCAGGACTGGCCCGAGGACACCCCCTGGCGCCGGCGCGCCGCCCGGCACCGCCTCCGGGTGCGCACCTGATCAGTCCGACCGACCCGGTCTGCTAGCCAGGTTCGGCCGACCGGTACAACGCGAGCATGTCCCGCGCCAACTGGTGCGGGGTGGTCTCGCACGGGCTGTGTCCGGTGGGGTAGACGCGGAATCGCGCCCCGATGCTGTTCGCGAAGGCGCGGTGGACATCCGTCGACCACAGGTCATGATGGCCCACGGCGACGAGCACGGGGATGGCCGAGTGCCGCAGCAGTGCGCTCAGATCGGGCACGTGCATCAGTAGCCCGACGATCTCGTCAACGCTGCGGCGGTTCGTGTAGGCGAACCGCAGCCGCACCAGGGCGAGGCGGCCGGGCGGAACCCGGTTCAGGTTGGAGACGATGCCCCAGACGATCAGGGAGGCGATCTGGCGCGGACGCAGCACGTAGCTCAACGCGCCGATCCAGCGCACCCGGCGGAACGCCTGGCCGGACTGCGGCGGCACGCCGAGCAGCACCAGGCTCCCGAACAGTTCGGGCCGATCGGCGAAAGCCAGCTCGGCGACGATTCCGGCGAAGGAGTAGCCGAGCACATGCACCGGGGTGCTCCCCGCCGCCAGGAAGGCGATCAGGTCGGCGACGAAGAGGCCGTACTCGTACGGGCTGCCGTCGACGGGGCCGGCGGCGGCCGATTGGTACTGTCCGGCCAGGTCGTAGCTCTCCACCAGGAAGCCGGCGTCGGCGAGCAGGGGCCCCAACAGCACGAAATCTTCTTTGGACCCGGTGGCGCCGGGGAGCAGGACGACCCGCGGATGCCCCGGGTCGCCCACCGCGAAAGCGGCGAGCGCGCCGCTCGGAGCCGGAAAACGGAAGGCCCGGCTACCGGCAGGCAGCACGTTCCAGCCCCGGTCGGGCAGGGTGCGGTCGCGGACGCCGGGGTCCGACGGAGCCGCCCAGCCCGGTTTTCGGCGGTGCGCGGAGCGGTGTTCCCGGATGGACATGGCGTCACAGTAGCGCCGGTGCAGCCGCCCCGCGAGGGGACGTTCGCTCCGCTGCTCGGCGCCCCGCCCCAGGCCGCATCACGCTACTCTGTGGGAGCATCCCGCCCGTCCAGCGCGAGGATTTCCTCCTCCACCGGCCCTCCGTAACCTTCCTTCTGCGGGTCGCCGTGCAGTCCGCCGGAAACCGCATACTCCTCTTCCGGGGAGAGGACGAGCCGCTTGCGCCCGTACAGAGCGAAGACGAGGAGCATGACCACGTAGACCACCGCGATGGCCGCGATCGCCGGTCGGGCCGGTTCGTTGATGAAGAACCCGAAGAAGATCGCCAGCGAGAGGATGCCGGCGACGACCGCACCGGGCACGCCCCACGGGCTGCGGTACGGGCGGTTCGCGTTCGGGAACTTGCGGCGCAGGATCACGAACGAGATCATCTGCAGAATGTACGCGATCACGGCGCCCCAGACCGCGATGTTCAGCACGATGGCTCCTGCCACGCCGCCCGTTCCGCCGAGCGCGTCGACCAGGATCAGAGCCACAAAGCCGATGATTGCCCCGACGAGAAGGGCGACCCCGGGGGTCTGCCGTTTGCCGGTCAGGGAGAGGAACTTCGGGTAGTAGCCGGCCCGGGACAGGGAGTACATGTTGCGTCCGTAAGCGAACATGATGCCCTGCAGGGAGGCGAGCAGGCCGACCAGAGCGAACAGGGCGAGCACCGCGGCAGCCTGGTCGCCGACGATGGCGCGGAAGCCGTCCAACAGGGGCTCCCCCGCGGTGGCGATGTTGGAGGCGCCCACGATCCCGGTGTTCAGGAACAACACGAGCAGGCCCGTGACGATGAGGGTGGTGCGGGCGATCAAGCCAGCCCGGGGGATGTCGCGCACGGGGTTGTGGGCTTCCTCCGCGGCGAGCGGCAGTTCCTCGATTCCGAGGAAGAACCACATGGCATACGGCAGGGCGAACAGGATCGGAATCACCCCGTGCGGCAGGAACTCGGACTGGCCGGCATCGGGCACGATGTCGAAGAGGTTGTCCACGCTGAACAGACCTGAGAAAGCGGCCATGGCGGAGAACACGAGCAGGATGACGATCGAGATGATCGAGACCACGATCGCGAAGGTGAACGAAATGGCCGCGCCGGCGGCATTAAGGCCGATGAACACGGCGTAGAGGATGGCCCACCAGGCCCACGAGGGGAGGGAGAAGCCGAGGAGTTCACTCGTGATGCCATCCGCGTACGAGGCGGAGAAGTAGACGATCACTGCCGTGGTCGCGACGTACTCAATCGTCTCGGCGAGCCCCGTGACGAATCCGCCCCAGGGTCCCAGTGCCGCGCGGGCGAAGGAGTACGCACCGCCGGTGTGAGGCATCGCCGAGGCCATCTCACCGATGCTGAAGATCATGCCGTAGTACATGACGACCAGAAGGGCGAACGCAATCAGCATGCCGCCGAATCCGGCGAAGTCGATGCCGAAGTTCCAGCCGGAGAAGTCGCCCGAGACGACCGCCGCCACAGCGAGGCCCCACAGCCCCCAGATCCCGGCGCTCCGGGTCAATCTGCGTTTCTCGAAGTATCCTGCTTCCGCCGTTGTGTACTGCACGCCTGAGACTTTCAAGGTGTCTTTGGACATCCTGGTTCCTTTGCGCTCTGGTCATGCGCGTCGACACTGTCGACCACACAACGCCGTGAGTTTTTCTTGGCCTGACTATAAGGCCCCCAATGGTTGCGTGTACATACCTTTGCGAGAAAGTTTCGTCGCACCCGGCCCGAAAGTTCTCCCCTGTTCTGGTTCTGATCTGTGGTCTAATGGTCGGGAAGTTGACCATTCAGCCAGGCTCACTGAGGAGATGCTCATGACACCCCGATCCGGAAACCTATCGTTTGAGGACCTGACCGCGCTCGTGGGCTCGGGTGAGATCGACACGGTCGTCGTCGCCTTCACCGACATGCAGGGGCGGTTGGTGGGCAAGCGGGTCTCCGCGCGGCTCTTCCTCGAAGATGTCGCGAGCCATGGCGCGGAATGCTGCAACTACCTGCTCGCGGTGGATGTCGAGATGAATACGGTGGACGGCTACGAGATGTCGAGCTGGAGGCGTGGCTACGGCGATATGGCGATGATCCCCGACCTCGCCACGCTGCGCCGGGCGCCGTGGCTCCCGGGCGCCGCGCTCGTCACAGCCGACCTGCAGTGGCTGGACAAGACGCCGGTCGTGGCCTCCCCGCGTCAGATCCTGAAAGCGCAGCTGGCGCGTCTGGCCGAACGTGGGCTCGTGCCCTACGTGGGCACCGAGCTGGAGTTCATCGTCTTCGACGACGGTTACCGGGAGGCGTGGAAGAAGGGTTACCGAGACCTGACCCCGGCCAGCGATTACAACATCGACTACGCGCTGCTCGCTTCCACTCGGATGGAACCGCTGCTGCGGGACATCCGGAATGCCATGGACGGCGCGGGGATGTACTGCGAAGGCGTCAAAGGCGAGTGCAACCTCGGCCAGCAGGAGATCGCCTTCCGTTACACGGACGCCCTCGCCACCTGCGACAATCACTCGATCTACAAGAACGGGGCCAAGGAAATAGCGGATGCGCACGGCAAGAGCCTGACCTTCATGGCCAAGTTCAACGAGCGTGAGGGCAACAGCTGCCACATCCACATCAGCCTGCGCGGCACGGACGGGTCGGCGGTCTTCGCCGAGAAGGGTGCGGATCACGGCATGTCGAAGCTTTTCCGCCACTTCCTCGCCGGCCAGGTGGCCGTCATGCGCGAACTCACCCTCTTTTCCGCCCCCAACATCAACTCCTATAAACGTTACGTCGCGGGCAGCTTCGCGCCCACGGCGATCGCCTGGGGGCTGGACAACCGCACCTGCGCACTGCGAGTGGTGGGAGCCGGTTTGGGCCTTCGGGTGGAGAACCGGGTGCCCGGCGGCGACGTGAACCAGTATTTGGCCGTGGCCGCGCTGATCGCGGCCGGCCTCCACGGCATCGAGAACGAAATGGAGCTGGACGATGCTTTCGTCGGCAACGCGTACGAGAGCGATGCGGAGCGGGTGCCGGCCTCGTTGAGGGAGGCCACCGCACTGTTCGCGACCTCCGCGGTCGCCCGGGAAGCCTTCGGCGACGAGGTCGTCGACCACTACCTCAACAATGCCCGGACCGAACTGGCTGCCTACGACGCGGCGGTGACCGACTGGGAGCGGGTGCGCGGCTTTGAACGACTCTGAGCTCTCAAGGCCTCGACCCGTCATCGGCCTGACCACCTATCTCGAACAGTCACAAACCGGAGTCTGGGATGTGCCGGCCGCTTTCCTCCCCCAGGTCTACTTCGACTCGGTGACCCGGGCCGGCGGGATCGCCGTGCTCCTACCCCCGCAGCCGGCCAACCCCGCCATCGCCGCTGGGGTCCTCGACCGGCTGGACGGCCTGATCATCACCGGGGGCAAGGACGTCGACCCGGCGAGATACGGCCAGTCGTCCCACGCTGCCACCGATGAGCCCCGTCCCGACCGGGACGACTGGGAGCACGAGCTCCTGCTCGAGGCCATCGCCCGCGAGTTGCCCTTCCTCGGGATCTGCCGGGGTGCCCAAATGCTCAACGTGGTTCTCGGCGGTACCCTGCACCAGCACCTGCCTGACGTGGTCGGCCACGGCGGCTACCAGGCCGGCGGCGGCGTTTTCAACGCGGTGGAGGTTGAACTCCACCCGCAATCCCAGTTGCACGGGCTGCTCGACGGTGGCACCGCCCCGCTCGCCGTGCCCGTTTACCACCACCAGTCCATCGACCGCGTGGGCGAGCGCCTCGTCGTCACCGCCCGCAGCCTCGAGGGCGTCGTGCAGGCCGTCGAGCTCGACGGCGTTCCCTTCGGGGTCGCGGTTCAGTGGCATCCCGAACAGGACGACGCGGACATCCGTCTCTTCGCGGGCCTCGTCGACGCGGCCGCCCAATACCGGGCCGACCGGCAGAGAGAGGAACGATCGTGAGCAGTTACACCGTCATCAACCCCGCCGATCAGACCGAGGTGTCGATCGTCGAGCACGTCGATCTCGCGGGCACCGACGAGGCTGTACGCCGCGCCGTAGCAGCGCAGCGGCTCTGGGCCCAGGTGGCCCCCGCCGACAAAGCACTGGTGCTGAGGCGGTTCGCCGACGCCGTGGACGGGGACCGGGAGAACCTGGCCCGAATCGAAGTGATGAACTCGGGGCATCCGATCACGCAGGCCCGCTGGGAGGCCGGCCACGTGCGTGATGTACTGACCTACTACTCTGCTGCGCCCGAGCGCCTCTTCGGCCGGCAGATTCCCGTGGCGAACGGACTGGACGTGACCTTCCACGAGCCTCTCGGCGTGGTGGGCATCATCACGCCGTGGAATTTCCCGATGACGATCGCGGCCTGGGGCTTCGCGCCCGCCCTCGCGGCCGGAAACGCGGTGCTGCTCAAGCCCGCGGAATGGACGCCGCTGTCCAGCATCCGTTTGGGCGAACTCGCCCAGGCGGCCGGTCTGCCTGACGGCCTGTTCCAGGTGCTGCCGGGGCGCGGCTCCGTGGTCGGTGAGCGTTTCGTCACCCATCCCTCGGTGCGGAAAGTCGTCTTCACCGGGTCGACCGCCGTGGGCAAACGCATCATGGCGGGGTGCGCCGACCAGGTCAAACGGGTCACCCTCGAACTCGGCGGCAAGAGCGCCAATATAGTCTTCGCCGACTCGGACCTGGAGAAGGCCGCCGCGACGGCGCCCTACGGGGTGTTCGAGAACGCCGGCCAGGACTGCTGTGCACGCAGCCGAATCCTGGTAGAGCGGAGCGTCTACGACCGGTTCATGGAACTGCTCGAACCGGCCGTGACCGGAGTGCGCGTGGGCGACCCGGCCGATGAGGCGACCGAGATGGGTCCGCTGGTCTCGGCCGCTCACCTCGCGTCGGTCAGGAGCTATGTGCCGGTGGGTTCCCCCGTCGCCTTCCGCGGCAACGCACCGACCGGTCCCGGCTTCTGGTTCCCGCCCACCGTGTTGACCCCCGATTCCCGCTCCGACCGCTGCGTGACGGACGAGATATTCGGCCCCGTGGTCACCGTGCTGCCCTTCCAGGACGAGGCGGATGCCGTGCGGCTGGCCAACGACACCGAGTACGGGCTCTCCGGCTCGATCTGGACCAGGGACGTCGGCCGAGCCCTCCGGGTGGCGCGCTCCGTCGAATCCGGAAACCTCTCGGTCAACTCGCACTCATCCGTGCGGTATTCGACACCGTTCGGGGGCTTCAAACAGTCCGGGCTCGGCCGCGAATTGGGCCCGGACGCCCCCCTGAGCTTCACCGACACCAAGAACGTCTTCATCGCCGTCGATTGAAGCGGCGATCCCGAAACAACCTTCTTTCCAGTCGATCCCGCCCGCCAGAACCTCACACCAAGGAGAACTCCAGCCATGAGCAGCCTCACCCCCATCGATCTCACGCAACGGCTCGCGGGCAAGGTCGCCGTGATCACCGGCGGTGCCAGCGGCATCGGACTGGCCACCGCAAAACGATTCGCCGCAGAGGGGGCGACCGTCGTGATCGGCGACCTCGACGAAACATCGGGCCTCGCTGCCGCGGAACTGGTCAACGGACTCTTCGTCAAGGTGGACGTGACTGACCAGGACCAGGTCGACACACTCTTCGACACCGCCTATCTCACCTTCGGCTCGGTCGACGTGGCCTTCAACAACGCCGGGATCTCACCGCCCGACGACGACTCGATCGAGACCACCGAGCTGCCGGCCTGGCAGAAGGTACAGGACGTCAACCTGAAATCCGTCTACCTCTGCTGCCGGTCCGCTCTGCGATACATGGTCAAGCAGGGCGGTGGTTCGATCATCAACACTGCCTCGTTCGTGGCGGTGCTCGGCTCGGCCACGAGTCAGATCTCCTACACCGCGTCGAAGGGCGGCGTGCTGGCGATGAGCCGTGAGCTCGGCGTGCAGTTCGCCCGGCAGGGCATCCGGGTCAACGCCCTCTGCCCGGGCCCGGTGAACACTCCCCTGCTACAGGAACTGTTCGCCAAAGACCCGGAACGGGCGGCCCGGCGTCTCGTGCACATCCCGGTCGGGAGGTTCGCGGAGCCGGAGGAACTTGCCGCCGCTGTCGCGTTCCTGGCCAGCGACGACTCCTCGTTCATCACCGGATCCACGTTCCTCGTCGACGGCGGCATCAGCTCGGCCTACGTGACGCCGGAATGACCTGACTCAAAACCGTGATGAACTAGATGAACTAGGAGTCTGCATGGAGGGCGGAGACAGACCGTGATCGACGAACAGCCGGGCCTGGACAGCGGCCTACTGCTGCGCCCCGTCCACGGCGGCAACGCTTTCGAAGAGACTGTGCAGCGCCTGCTGCAGACGGTGCGGCTGGGATTGATCGCACCGGGCGAGCGCCTGCCCGCCGAACGCGAGCTCGCCGCCATGCTCGCCGTCAGCCGGGACACCGTCCGGGACGCCATCGCGTCCCTCGCGGAGGCCGGTTACCTGGTCTCCCGGCGCGGACGGTACGGCGGCACCTTCGTCAGCGACGCCCTTCCCAGGCAGACACCCGGGGTCGACCACAGCGGCGAGCTGGTGACCCGCCGGGACATCCCTCCCACGGAAATCGAGGATGCACTCACCCTGCGAGAGATCCTTGAGGTCGGGGCCGCTCGGCACGCCGCCGCACGCACTCTGTCCCCCGCCGAACGCGAGGTGCTCTGGCACAGCCTGAGCGATTCGATCGGCGCGGCCGGGGAGGACTACCGCCGCCTCGACTCTCGGCTGCACCTCACCATCGGAGAACTGGCCGGATCCCCCTCCCTCGTGCCACTACTGGCCGAGGTCCGGATGCGCGTGAACGAGCTGCTCGACCAGATCCCCTCGCTCGGCCCGAACATCGCTCACTCCGACCGACAACACGAACAGATCGTCACCGCGATCCTGACCGGAAGACCTGACGCGGCGGCGCACGCGATGGCCGAGCACCTGGCCGGTACGGCACTGCTCCTGCGCGGCTTTCTGGAATAGAAAACGGGGCAGGGGTACGGCTCGCCGCACCCCTGCCCCACGTGTCTGCCTACGCGCCGAGCAGCGCCTCGATCGGGCCGCGCACGAAGAAGACCAGGAACCCGGCCGCGACGATCCAGAGCAGCGGGCTGATCTCGCGCGCCTTGCCGGAGAACGAGCGCACCAGCACCCAGCTGATGAAGCCGGCCCCGATGCCGTTGGCGATCGAGTAGGTCAGCGGCATCACGAGGATGGTCAGGAAGACCGGGAGCACGATCGAGAAGTCCGAGAAGTCGATGAACCTGATCTGGGACACCATCATCGCGCCGACGATCACGAGGGCGGCCGCGGCCACCTCGAGCGGAACGATCTGGGTGAGCGGGGTGAAGAACATGGCGGCGAGGAACAGAAGCCCCGTCACCACGTTGGCCAGGCCCGTGCGCGCCCCCTCGCCGATGCCGGCCCCGGACTCGATGAACACCGTGTTCGAGGAGGCGGACGTGGAACCACCCATGACGGCGCCGACGCCCTCCACGATCAGGGCCGACTTCAGACGCGGGAAGTTGCCCTTGTCGTCGGCGATCCCGGCCTCGTTCGCCAGGCCGGTCATGGTGCCCATCGCGTCGAAGAAGTTCGTGAAGACGAGCGTGAAGACCAGCATCAGCGCGGCGAGCACGCCGATCCGTTCGAATGCGCCGAAGCTGACCTGGCCGACCAGGCTGAGGTCAGGCAGGGACACGATGGAGGTCGGCACGACCGGCGCGTTCAGGTTCCAGCCGTTCGGGTTCTGGCCGAGCGACGGGCCGACCTTGAAGATGGCCTCCAGGATCACGGCGATCAGAGTGGTGGCGACGATGCCGATCAGGAGGGCGGCCTTGACCTTGCGGGCGACCAGGATGCCGAGGATGATCAGGCCGATCACGAACACGGTCGTCGGCAGGCTCACGACGGAGCCGTTCTCGCCCAGCTGCACCGGCGGCGAGGCCGTGCCGCTCGAGCGGACGAAGCCGGAGTCGACCAGCCCGATGAACGCGATGAACAGGCCGATGCCGACCGTGATGGCGATCTTCAGCTGGCGGGGAACGGCGTTGAAGATGAGTTCGCGCAGACCGGTCGAGGCCAGCAGCACGATGATCAGGCCGTTGATGACCACGAGGCCCATGGCCTCTGCCCAGGTCACCTGGCCCACGACACTCACGGCCAGGAAGGAGTTGATGCCGAGGCCGGCGGCGAAGCCGAACGGCAGCCGGGCGATGACGCCGAAGAGGATGGTCATGACGCCGGCGGTGAGGGCGGTGACCGCGGCGACCTGCGCGTTGGGCAGCCATCCGCCGGCCACGTCGACCGCGGCCTGGTCGGCGCTGAAACCGCCGAGGATGAGCGGGTTGAGGATGACGATGTAGGCCATCGTGACGAACGTCACCAGGCCGCCGCGGATCTCCCGGCCCCAGGTGGAGCCGCGCCCCGTGATCTCGAAGTACCGGTCGAGCCGGGCGCGGGTGCCCGATTTCTCGGCGCTTGATTTCTCGGAGCCCGATTTCTCGGCGCCCGTGGCCGGGGTGTCCGGCTTCGGGGCAGGGTTGGATGACGTGTGGGTCTCTGTTTCAGAAATGGGGTTCTCCTGGTGGCCGACTCAGCTGATTCTCAGTTCTCCAGTTTACGGCCCCGGAGACCGTCCGGATTCCCGCGAGTCCGCCGGCCGGCGGCTCAGATGTGCGGGACGAAGGCGCCCCAGGCGCGTCGGCGGCCACCGAGCGGGTCGGACTCGATCCGGTCGACGGAGTCGATGATCAGGGTCTGGCGGTCGACCTCGTCGTAGCGGGGCCAGGCGGCATCCGGACTGCCGGTGGCCGCGAAGGCCAGCCACCAGTCCTGCATCCGTCTGCCCACCGCCTGGAACTGGCGCCGCCCGCCGAGCGCCGTCATGCCGCGGCCGGGCCAGCCGTCGAGCCGGTCGAACAGGGGGAACAGCTCGAGCCCGTGGGTGGCGTCGAGCCCCATCGCCCGCAGCAGCCGCGGGGCGGCGTCGAACCGGTAGAAATGCACCGGCGCATAGCGCGAGTGACGCTCCCCCACCCGCACGCTCGGGTACCAGAACGAGAAGTCGCCGCCGAAGTCCAGCGCGGGGCGGAGGGCCGGGATGCCGGGGTACTGCGCCTTCAGGGCCTTCCGCGCCTTCTTGCGGGTGTTGCCGAAGACGGCGCTGATTCGCTTCGGCGTGGTGGCGAGGATGTCGATCCGCCCGCTGAACAGGGATCCCTCGCGGGCGTTCGTGCCGATGATCAGCGGAACCCGGTGCGCGCGCCCGTCGCGGAAGGCGTCAAGCGGGCGTTCGGGCAGGAAGTCGCCGTCGATGACGGGCGAGAGCGGGATGGTGCCCGGGTACCGGTCGGGCGCGCGCCGGGTGAGGTCGGTGGTCGCCTCGGCCAGCCGCGCCGGATCCGCCGCGATGAGCAGGGCCGCCGGGTCCGGCGCCGGCTGCCCCGGGTCCGCCTGTCCGGCCGCGCCGCTCCGCCGGGCCAGGAGGCTGACGAAGTCGCCGGCCCACTCGGCGGTGATCTCCGGCGAGTAGACGGCGTTCGGAGGGGCGCTCTGGGCGATGGCGCGGTGGAACAGCCCGGCGGCGGCGGGAACGGTCATCAGGGTGGTCACGGCGTTGCCGCCGGCCGACTCGCCGAAGAGAGTGACGGCATCCGGGTCGCCACCGAAGGACGCGATGTTGTCCCGCACCCATTCGAGGGCCGCCACCTGGTCGCGCAGCCCGAGGTTGCTCTCGAACGGCCGTTCCGGCGTGGAATACCGACTGAAGTCGAGGTAGCCGAGCGCGCCCAGGCGGTAGTTGATGCTGACGTAGACGATGCCGCCCCGGCGCACGAGGCCCTCGCCCTGCCGGGGCACTTCCCGCGAGGACCCCACGCTGTAGGCCCCGCCGTGCACGAAGACCATCACCGGCCGCAGCGGGCGGCGGCCTGCCGGGCCGGCCTGCTTCACCGAAGCGTCGGGCTCGTCGGGTGCGAGCACGTTGAGGTTCAGGCAGTCCTCGCTCTGCGGGATGCGCGGGTGCGCGCCGATGAACTGGCCGCGGTGGCTCTGAGTGGCAACGGGGCCGAAGGACCCGGCGTCCCGCACGCCAGGCCACGACCCGGCCGGCTGCGGTGCCCGGAAACGGAGTTGCCCCACCGGGGCCGCGGCATACGGAATCCCCCGCCAGGCCCGCACGCCGCGCTCGCGGACCCCCCGCACCACACCGGCCCCGACTCGTACCTCGAGGGGGTCGGTGCGAGTCGGTTGTGCGCTTGGTATCACCGTCCGATCCTATTTCTTCACTACGATCGGAACTACGAACGACATGGAAACGAGAAACAATGGCTCTGCCCTGGACCCTGCACGGCGACGGTAAAACGGTCGGAGCCACCGATGTCGTCGGCCCCGGTGAGCGCCTCAACTGGCCGCTCACCATCGGGATCGGCGCCCAGCACGTCGTGGCCATGTTCGGAGCCACCTTCCTGGTGCCGCTGCTGACGGGCTTCCCGCCCAGCACGACCCTGCTCTTCTCCGGCATCGGCACCCTGCTCTTCCTGCTGATCACGCGGAACAGGCTGCCCAGCTACCTCGGCTCCTCCTTCGCCTTCATCGCCCCGATCACGGCCGCCACCGCCACCGCCGGCATGGGCAGCGCCCTGTTCGGCATCATCGTGGTCGGTCTGCTCCTGGCCCTGATCGGTCTGGTCGTGCAACTGACCGGAACCGGCTGGATCGACGCGTTGATGCCCCCCGTGGTGTCCGGCGCGATCGTCGCCCTGATCGGTTTCAACCTGGCCCCGGTCGCGAAGTCGAACTTCGCCCTGGCCCCGCTGACCGCGATCATCACGCTCGCGGCCGTCATCCTCTCGACCGTGCTGTTCCGCGGCATCCTGGGCCGGCTGTCGATCTTCATCGGCGTGGTCGTCGGTTACATCGCCGCCGTCGTTGCTGGCGAGGTCGACTTCAGCGGCGTGGGCGAGGCGGCGTGGATCGGCCTGCCGCAGTTCACCTCGGCCATGAACCCGCTCGACAACCCCGCCGCCGCGCTGGGCATCCTGCCCGCCTTCCTGCCCGTCGTGCTCGTGCTGGTGGCCGAGAACGTGGGCCACATCAAGGGCGTCGCCCAGATGACGGATGCGAAGGTGAACCACCTCACGGGCCGCGCCCTGATGGCCGACGGCCTGGCCACGATGCTCGCCGGTTTCAGCGGCGGGTCGGGCACCACCACGTACGGCGAGAACATCGGCGTCATGGCCGCCACTCGGATCTACTCCACCGCCGCCTACTGGGTGGCCGGCCTGGTCGCGATCCTGCTCGGCCTCTCCCCCAAGATCGGGGCGGTCATCAACACCATCCCGGCGGGCGTCCTCGGCGGCGTGACCACAGCCCTGTACGGACTGATCGGCATCATCGGCGTCAAGATCTGGCTCGACAACAAGGTCGACTTCAGCAAGCCGGTCAACCAGTTCACCGCCGCCACGGCGCTGATCATCGGCATCGCCGACTACACCTTCACGGCCGGCACCCTCAGCTTCAACGGCATCGCGCTCGGAACGGTGGCCGCGATCGTGATCTACCACCTGATGACGTGGGTAGCCAGGGTGCGCGGCACCACGAGGTAGCCGCCGCCGCAGCTGCCGCGGCAGCCGCTGCCGCTGCCGCTGCCGCAGTCGCAGTCGTCTCGGTTCCCCGCGCACATGCTCGTGCTCCGGTGCGCGTGCAGCGCCGCTACGCGCGTGGCACACCACCCGCGAAGGGGCGCACCTCCCGCGCGCGTCCAGAGTGCCCGTTCCGGTCGAGAGTGACCGGCACAGTAGGCACTCTCGACCGGAACGGGCACTCTCACACGGCAGCGAGTGTCCACCGCTCGAGCTCAGACGGATGCGACGGGCTCCGGTCCGGCTCGCGGCTCACGGCTCACGTTCCCGCTCGCGGCGCAGGCTCCACCGTGAGCCCCGAGCCCCGGGGTGCGCCGCGAGCAGCACACCGGGGTCGCGGCGGCATCCGTTGCCACGAAACCGGTCCACGGATGCCGAGAGCCGTCCTCCGGCCAGGACCCGAGAGTCACCCTTCGGCCGGTCGGCGCCGGCACCCACGCGCGTGCTGCGCCGCTTCGCGCGCGGCGTGCCACCAGCGAAGGGGCGCAGCTACCGCGCAGCTCCCGCACGACGGTGCGCAGCTACCGCGCCAGGCCCCGTGCGCGACAGTGCCCGTTCCGGTCGAGAGTGACCGGCAGAACGGGCACTCTCGACCGGAACGGGCACTGGGGCGGGGACAGCCCAGCGCGGGGCGGAGCGCGGCAGCGAGGCGGAGCGCGGCAGCGAGGCGGAGCGGCTAGCCGTGCAGGGCGGGCACGATCAGGTAGACGCCGAAGATGACCGCCCCGGCGCACAGGACGAAACAGGCGTAGGCGCCCAGCACGGCGGCCTTCTTCTGGCCTCGGGTCAGCGGGGTGGCGGCGGCCTTACGCGCGCGCTTGGCCTCCTTCGCGGCCCGCTTGGGGGTGAGCACCGTGATGGCGCCGGTGAACTCGGCCGGTTCGACGACCGGAACGCGTCCGGCGGTGGTGAGCAGCCGCAGGCCGAGCGAGTAGAGACTCACCACGACCGCGGACGAGACGAGGGACGCGAACGCCACGACGAAGAATGCGGCCCAATCGATCACAGCGCGACCTTCTTCCGGTCCGTGCGGGAGACTTTGCGGGGGGTCTTCCGGATTTTCACGACGCGCCCGGCGTCGTCGATGTCGTGCAGGTTGTCGTGTGTGACCCGGGTGGCGCGGGACCGGCGGAACAGCAGGGCGACGAGGAGGGAACCGAGGACCAGGTCGAGGACGATGCCAATCGGGCCCAGCAGAGCCAGCCCGGCCGCGAATGCGCCCATAATGGCCGAGGCCGGCAGGGTGAGCACCCAGCCGAGCACGATCTGCCCGGCCATACCCCAGCGCACGGTCGAGCCGCGTCGGCCCATGCCGGACCCGATGACGGACCCGGAGGCGACCTGCGTGGTGGAGAGGGCGAAACCGAGGTGGCTGGACGCGAGGATGGTCGCGGCGGTGCTGGTCTCCGCCGCGAAGCCCTGGGCCGGCTTGATCGCGGTGAGACCGCGACCCATGGTGAGAATGATGCGCCAGCCGCCGCTGTACGTGCCGATCGCGATCGCGACGGCGCAGGCGATGATGACCCACGGCTGCGGGCCGGTGCCCACGTCCTGCATCCCGCTGGCGATCAGGGTGAGGGTGATGACGCCCATGGTCTTCTGGGCGTCGTTGGTGCCGTGAGCCAGGGCCACCAAGGAGGAGGAGAAGATCTGGGCGTAACGGAAGCCGCCGCGGCCATCCGCTTTGCCGCTGTCACGGCGGGTGATGAAGTAGGCCAGCCTGGTGGCCAGGAACGCCACGACACCGACCGTCAGCGGGGCGATCAGGGCGGGCAGGATGACCTTGGCGAGCACGACGTCGTAGGCCACGGCCTGGGAGCCGATGCCGATGATGGTGGCGCCGATCAGGCCGCCGAACAGGGCGTGGCTCGAACTGGACGGCAGACCGCGCAGCCAGGTGAGCAGGTTCCAGACGATGGCGCCGATCAGGCCGGCGAAGATGATCTCCGGGGTGATCTGGACGCCGCCGTCACCTTCCTTGATGATGCCGCCGGAGATCGTTTTGGCGACCTCCGTGGACAGGAACGCGCCGACCAGATTGAGGATGGCCGCCAATCCCACGGCGACCCTGGGCCGCATGGCGCCGGTTGCGATGGGGGTGGCCATGGCGTTCGCGGTGTCATGGAAACCGTTGGTGAAGTCGAAAATCAGGGCCAGCGCAATGACGAGCGCGACAATCAGGGTGAAATCCACCGGCGTCTTTCTCTGGGTGTACGACAGCCGGGGTTATCTCAAGCTGCAAAGCAGGAACAATCCTGACACTCGGGGGCAGGCGGGTCAATTCAAAGCGCAAACCAGGCCCTGGTCCACCACCGTCGCGAGGTCTGCCCCGAAGGTGAAGGTGGCCCGCACCGGAATTCCGGCGAGCACGCCCGGCAGCCAGTGCCGGGCGTCGTCCCACATCTCGTCAACGGGCAGGGCCGCCACATCGAACCACTCCGGGTTCAGCTCGTCCGACTCACGCGGGGTCCCCGTCCACTCCGTGCAGACGAACACGCTCGACTCCTGGCTCCAGGCCTCCCGGTGCGGGAACAGGTAGGTCAGCAGACCCATCGGGGTGAGCACGGATGCCGTCACGACCAGGCCGGACTCCTCCTCGATCTCCCGGACCATCGCCTGCACGGCCGTCTCCCCCGGCTCGAGCTTGCCGCCGAGGCCGACGATGTTGCCAAGGCCCAGACCCTTCTTCTTGCGGCCGAGCAGCACCTGCAGGTCTCCCGCCGGGGTGCGACGGGTGAGATAGCAGACGCACACCTGGGGAAGGGACATGATTCCATCGTATTAGGCTGCTGAGATGAACTTCGTGCCCGCATCCGGAACCATCACCATGTTCACCACGACCTGGTGCGGCTATTGCTCGCGCCTGAAGTCGCAGCTCGACAAGGTGGGCATCGGCTACACCGAGGTCAACGTGGAGGAGGTCGAGGGCACCTCGGAACTCGTGATGAGCCTGAACAACGGCAACCGCACCGTGCCGACCATCCTCTTCCCCGACGGGTCGAGCGCCACGAACCCGTCGCTGGCCCAGGTGCAGGCCAAACTCGCCTGACGTCCGGCATTCGCTGAATCCCTGACCACGCCTTAACGAGCTGAGGGGCCCCGGATCAGATCCGGGGCCCCGCAGCTCGTGGTGCGGGTTTAGCCGAACAACACAGCGGCCTCGTCGTACCGCGCCTGCGGCACGGTCTTCAGGCCGATGGTCGCGTCGGCGATGCTGACGATCTCGATGTCGGTGCCGCGCAGCGATACCATGGAACCCCACTGGCCGGCGAAGACGGCGTCGACCGCGGCCATGCCGAGGCGGGTCGCGAGCACGCGGTCGTAAGCCGACGGGGCCCCGCCGCGCTGGGTGTGGCCGAGCACGGTGGCGCGGGACTCGATGCCCGTGCGCTCCTCGATCATCGGGGCGATCATTTCGCTGATGCCGCCGAGGCGCGGACGGTCGAACGCGTCCAGGCCCTTGGTCGAGAGCGCTTGTTCCATTCCGGCGAGCTTGAAGCCCTCGGAGACGACCAGCACGGGTGCACGACCGCGGTCACGCACGTGCAGCACCCACTCGCAGATCTGCTCGATGGTCTGCGGCTGCTCCGGGGTCAGGATGGCGTGCGCGCCGCCGGCCATGCCGGAGTGCAGTGCGATCCAGCCCACGTGGCGGCCCATCACCTCGACGATCATGCACCGGCCGTGCGACTCGGCGGTGGTGCGCAGCCGGTCGATGGCCTCAGTGGCGATTTCGACCGCCGTGTTGAACCCGAACGAATAATCGGTGGCCTCGAGGTCGTTGTCGATCGTCTTGGGGACGCCGACGATCTTGATGCCGGCATCCGTCAGACGACGCGCGGCGGTAAGGGTTCCCTCGCCACCGATCGCGATGATCGCGTCGATGCCCTCCGCGTCCATCGTCTTCTGGATATTAACGGGACCGCCGCGTTCACCCTCGAAGGGGTTCGTCCGGGAGCTGCCCAGGATCGTTCCGCCCTGCCGGGAGAGACCACGCACGCTGTGGCGGTCCAGGGTCATAAAGTCGCCCTCTACAAGGCCTTTCCAGCCGTTGCGTATGCCAACGAATTCGGCGTCGAGGACGCGGACTCCCTTGAGTACGGAACCGCGGATAACGGCGTTGAGTCCGGGGCAGTCTCCACCGCTGGTGAGGATACCTATTTTCATTTGTGGTTACTCCTTGTTGCGAGCGATCATGTTCGGCGCCTTCACCGCCTCCTCATGATGGACCCGAGGTGGGCCCGGTTTCAAATCAACGCCGGTGAGGGGCGCTTCCTACAGCTCCCCGTCGAGCGCCTGGGTGAGCAGGTAGATCAGTGCGCTGGCCTGCACGGAGTCAGCGGAAGAGATTTCTTCCTCGGCGCCGTCGAGGGCTCGGGCGGCGAGGCCCTGCTTGCTCCCGATCAGCTCGGCAATGCGCGCGTCGATCGTGTGCGCGGCGATGATCCGCCAGGCCGTGACCGGCTCGTCCTGGCCGATCCGGTGCACCCGGTCGATGGCCTGGGTCTGTTCCGCCGCGGTCCAGCTGAGCTCGGCGAGCACGACGTGGGATGCGGCCTGCAGGTTGACGCCGACGCCGGCGGCGGACAGGGAGCAGACCACGACGGCCACCCCCGGGTCGTCGTTGAAGGCGTCGATGGCCGCCTGGCGAGCCAGGGCGGTCTGGTCCCCGCGCAGGGACACCGTGCGCAGGCCGCGCCGAGCGAAGATGTCTTCCGCGGCATCCATCACATCGATGTGCTTGGCGAAGAACACGACCTTGCCGACCGAGTGTGCCAGCTGCACGGCGTAGTCCGCCGCGAGGGCGGCCTTGGCCTGGCCGATCTTGCGCACCATGGTGAAGACGTTCTCCCCCGTGCTCTGCCCCTTCGATTCCTCGAGTTCGGCGTGCGCGACGGCGCGGACGAAAGCGGCCCTCTGCTCGCCGTCGAGCACCGGCGGCGTCTGGCCCGGGTGGCGGGCGGCCACGAGCGAGTGGTACCGGGTGACCAGGCGGGCGGCGAGCTCGCGTTCGGCCTGGCGGATGGAGCGCCCGAGGTCGTCGTCCAGCTCGACCGGCAGGTCGGCGATGCGCTTGGCCGGCAGGTCGGCGGCGACATCGACCTTGCGGCGGCGCACGATGCCCATGTCGATCACGGCCGCGCGCGCCGCGGAGTAGAAGCCGGAATCCGCCGGGGTCAGCCCGATGGCTTCGAGCCTGGCCATCAGCTTGGCGGTGGGCTTGTCGCCGTCGATCCAGCCCAGGAACTGCCAGATCGCACGGAAATCGTCGACGTCGTTGATCAGCGGCGTACCGGTCAGGGCCATCAGCAGCGGGTTCCCTCCCGGGGTGCGGCGGCGGATCTGCTCGGCCAGGGCCAGCACGTGCTTGGACCGCTGGGACTGGAGGTTCTTGATGAAGTGCGCCTCGTCGACGACCATGCCTTTGAACCCGAGGGTACCGAGCCAGGTGCGGTGCCGGTCGAGAACGTCGTAGTTGACGATGACCACGTCGGCGAACGCGTCGAGGGTGTCGCCGTCACCGTGGATGACGGTGGCCCGGCGGTTCGGCGTCCACAGTTCCACCTCACGGACCCAGTTCATCTTGACGACGTTGGGGACGATGGCGAGCAGCGGGTATGACCCGCTGACGGATGCCGCGAGCAGGCTCTGCGCCGTCTTGCCGAGTCCCGGCTCGTCGGCGAGCAGGTAGCTGCGGTGGCCGAGGCGCGCGCTTTCGACGAACCGGGCCTGGTGACGCATCAGCTCCATGCCGCGAGGCGAAAGCCGGTCGACGCGGGGCGCCTCGGGCAGGTCCATGCTGGCGGCCTGGCCGCCGGAGCCGTACTCGAAGGATTTGAACAGCGAGCCGATCAGCTCCCAGTTGGCGAGACGGCGGCCGGAGACGACCGGCGGAGCCTGCGCGGCACTGAAATCGGGCGCGAGGAACGGGTTGGCCAGCTGCCGGGCCTTGACCGACTGCGGGATGACCTGGTTGACCGGCATCTCGGGCTTGGCTTCGGGCTCCCGGGTGATGATGAGCTCGTCCGGGGACAGCTCGGCGCCGGATTCGATCAGCCAGTCGCGGCGGAACCGCTGCGCGACCGTGGACACCCCCGCGTCGGGTTCGAGCAGGGTGATCAGGCTGGTGTCGCGTGCCGCGGTCTTCGCCAGGATCTGCGCGATCCCGTCGAGGCGCTTGAGGAGTTCGGCGCGGTTGGCGTCGGTGAGTTCCTTGTCGCCCTTGACCCGGGCGCGCTCCTCGCGCATGAGCAGCGCGATGACCTGGTACTTGGTGCGGTTGGTCGGGCCGAGCTTCGCGCCGGTCTGCGCCTTCGCCTCGACCTCGCGCACCTTGCGGGCGAGGATCGGGATGATGGGGGCGTCATCGTCACGGGAACGGGGTCGCTGCCGCTGGCGACCTCCGGCGGCGGCACGGGTATTCGAACCGGCGGCCTGGTGGCGGGTGTATGCCATTCTTCTCCAACTTCACAGCAGCACGGCAAAGAGAACCGTGCTCGACGTGGTGCGGCATCCGTGGATACCGGTGCGATCGATACGCCGAGGCCTGATCAAGCATCGTGTCACCGACATTAGTGGCACCGAGATTCGTGCGCCCGCATTCTCGATGTGGCAGCCGGTCAGTGTGGCAGCACGGTCGAGGCGGTCAGCGGGCTTTCGCGGCGTGGGGCCAGTCTACGCCCGCGGGTCCCTACTGATGCACCGGCACCTTGGTTCTGACGCCGACGATGATGAAGACCAGGGCGGCGATGAACTGGGCGGACACCCAGCCCTGGCCGTGCAGCTCGATCACGACGATCGGGTTCCACAGCATGGCGATCGGCACGAGCGCGATCAGCCACAGGTACGCCTTCGACTGGACGGCGAAGACGCAGATGATCAGCGCGAGGATGCTCACCGCGTACCGGATGATGATGTAGCTTTCCGAGTCCAGCAGGGCCAGCCCGCCGAGCAGGATGACGGCGCCGAGCAGGCCGGGCGCGAGCGCGGAACGACTGAATGTGGGTTCGACCGGGGTGCCCATCAGACTCCTCCTCCTCCGCCACCGCCGCCGCCCCCGCCGACCGAGCCTCCCCCGCCCGAACCGGAACTGGAGGAACTCGAGGCGCTCCCCGACCAGGATGCCGAGGTGGAGCTGGAGAACGAGTTCAGGCCGGCGGCGAACCAGACCGGACTGAACGGGGCGGAGCCAGCGTACCAGTCCGGCTCCAAGCCGCTCCGGGCGTAGTAGTCGCCGAGCACCTGCGACCACGCGGTCTCCTGGCCGAAGAGAACCGCGAAGGGCAGCAGCCGCTCGTAGAGCTTGAGCACCTGCAGCGGATCGGCCGGGTCGAGCGCGGCATCCCGGACGACGTCCGGGCCGAGAACGGATGCCGCATCCGGCCGGTAGGGCGACCGCAGCGCTCCCTCGGGGCTCTGCAGCACCCGCAGCCGTTCGGTCTCGGCGACGCCGATGTACAGCCGCACGCCCGCCAGGTAGTCGCGGAGTTCGGCGCCGGCCGGGGTGAGCGGCCGCACGCTGGCGGCGAGCGCGATGGTCGCGATGGAGACCAGCGCCCCGAAAATCAGGATCACGGCCGGCCAGGCCCCGCCGACCTCGGTCACGAGGCCACCGATGCTGCCAGCGACGCAGATGACCCCGGTCAACAGGGCGCCGGTGAGCAGCCAGCCGCGGAGCCGGCCGCCCTTCTTCTCCCGCAGCCCGTCCGTCAGCACCTGCTGTCTGACGGCCTGGAGCTGCTTCGTCAGGCCCTTGCCCAGCACGGTGTCCTTCGATTTGAGGTCCCGGCGCGTGCCCTCGTGCAGCCCCGGGAACAGCAGCCGGAGCACCGCTTTCTCGGCCGGGTCGAGCCCCTGCGCGTGCCGCAGCTCGAGCAGGTAGTGCTTCTTGCCCGTTCCTTCGAGCACCCGCAGATTCCCGCGCACGGCGAAGCTGAGGAACTGGGCCGTAATCGCCTTCGCCGACGCTCGGGCCACGTCGCCGCATTGAAGCAGGTTCACGCCCTTCGGCGGCAGGTACTCCGCGATGATGGTGGGCCGCCCCGGCGCGGAACGCCACCGGGTGGCCCGGGCGACGGCCGCCACCGCCGCCAGGACCAGACCGAGCAGCAGCGCGCCGAGGCCGATGCCGGGGAACGGGTTCGCCGTGAACGACTGGTCGCGGGGCACGAACGTGCCGGGCTCGAAAGCGACCGACACGGTGAGCCCCTGGTAGGGGCCGAGGCTGCCGGCGGAGGCGTCGATCACCGTGGCGCCGTCGACGCTGGTCTCGGTCAGGTCCGCGCAGGGCTCGCCGGAGTCGACGCCGCCCTGGTAGCACGCCGACTGGCCGGTCAAGCGGGGTGCCAGGTCCGGGGCCACCGTGAGGGTCGCCGAAACGTCGCCGAAGGGTTGCGTCCAGCCGGTGCCGTTGGCCTTCCAGTAGAACTCCGGGGCCGCGGCATCCGTCGGCAAAAGCGTGACGTCGACCTGCCGGTACTCGATCACGTAGGTGTTCGCGCCGTGCACGTAGTCCTCGGCCGCGATGGTCACCTCGAGGAACTGGTCACCGTCGACGTCGGTGGTCTCGGTCTCGGTCGCCCGCGGGCGCCCGTTCTCGTCGGTCACACTGACCAGGGTCAGGTCGGTCGGATGCCCGTCGTAGTGGGTGGGGATGGCCCGGCGGATGCCCCGGTTCTGGTCGGACTCCGGGAAGCGGGCGACGATCGTCTCGGTGGTGGTCAGCGCGGAGTGGCCGTCGCCGGTGAGCCCGAGCCGGAAATCGGCGTGCCACGAGTCGAACGTGAAGTCCGAGGTGTCGGTGGCCACGATGGCGGGCGCGGCAGCCGCCGGAGCGGCGAGGCCGCCCAGGGTGAGGCCGCCGAGCGCGGCAATGAGCAGGAAACGGACCGATCGGCGCATGCGCCCACTCTACTCAGCGGCCCCGCATCCGCGACGGCACAAACATACCCCTCCGGGGTATGCCCCATCACGGTACTCTGAACGCATGATCAAAGACATCAAACGGCGTGCCCTGCACCGTGCCCGCATCCTGGAGGGACAGATGCGCGGCCTCGAGAAGATGATCGAGAACGAGGAGTACTGCATCGACATCCTCACCCAGTCCCTCTCGATTCAGAAGTCTCTGGGCTCGCTTAACAAACTCATCGTCGACAACCACCTGCAGACCCACGTCACGCAGATGTTCGAAGCCGGCGGCGAGGAGCGGGACACGGCCATCGCGGAGCTGCTCAAGGTGTTCGAACTCAACAACAACAGGTGACGCCCGTCCGCGCCGGTGCTGCCACCCGGTACCGTCACACGTGCGAGATCGGGATCGCCGTGCTCGACGGCGGCCGTTCGAAGATCGCCTCGAGCGCCGCCTGCAGTTCACTGGCCCAGGCCGCGTAGCCGTCGGCGTTGAGGTGGAGGCGATCGTCGGAGAAGCTGACGTCGATCTCCCCGTCGGGCTGGGCCAGCCGGGGCCAGAGGTCCAGGAAGGCCGCGTGCTGAGTCGGCACGAACTGGCGCAGATGGCGGTTGATCGAGCGGAGGGTGTTTGCGAAGTCGCGTTCCCGCGGCGGGACCGAGACGACCAGGAGGCGCGCGCCCGGCAACCCCTTGCGCAGCGCGCAGATCACCGTCTCCAGGTTGCGCACGATGTACTCGTCTGACCGGCGCCAGCCCAAGTCGTTCGTTCCCGCCCCGACCACGACCGCATCCGGCTCAAGCTCGATGACCGCGTCGACGCCGGCCACGACCTCGTCGGTGGTGTACCCGCTGACGCCGAAATTGCGCACCTCATACTCGGGGAGCCACTCCGCCCACTGGCCGCTCGCGGTCAGTGCGCCTCCCATGAACACCACAGATCCCGACATGGCTGCCTCCCTCGCACCCCTTCCATCATGCATCCGCCGGGCCGAGGCGGCCAGCCCCTGCGGGTGATATCAGGGTTCGACGGGCAGCGCGGCAACGGATGCCGGGTCCGCCCTGCTCCGGGCATCCGTCTGGACGGCGTCGGTCGTGACGGCTTGCGCCGCTTCCCCGAGCGCGGCAGCGGTGATGCGGTTGGCCATCCCGCTGAACACCACGCCGTGGAACGGGAGAACGGAGAACCAGTACAGGCGTCCGCCCAGGCCGCGCGGGAAGAAGACCGCTCGCTGCCGGTAGATCGAGCCGCCGTCCGGTGCCGGCTCGGCGGTCATCTCCAGCCACGCCCGACCGGGAACCCGCATCTCGGCCCGCAGGCGCAGAAACCTGCCTCGGTCGATTTGTTCGACCCGCCAGAAGTCGAGCACGTCCCCGGTGTGCAGGTGGTCGGGGTTGCGGCGGCCGCGGCGGAGGCCCACGCCGCCGACGATCTTGTCCATCCAGCCGCGCACCGCCCAGGCCAGTGGGAAGGAATACCAGCCGTTGTCGCCGCCGATGCTCTCGATCACACGCCACAGGTCGGCCGGCTTCGCGTCGGTGTGCTTTTCTCGCAGGTCGGTGTAGACGAGGTGTCCGGCCCAGTCCGGGTCGCTCGGCAGCGGGTTGCTGGACGCGCCCTCGATCGACGCGTTGCGCCAGCTGGTCTCGACGTCACCGTCGCGCATGCGTCCGAGGGCAAGCCGAACGGCCGTGCGGTAGGGAGTGAGGCCATCCTTCGGTCGCGGAATGTACTCATCGATGTCGCGCTCGTGGACGACGCAGTCGTTCTGCAGCGACGCGATGATGGGCACGGCCAGGCTGCGCGGGATGGGGGTGACCAGGTTCACCCACTGCGAGGCCAGCCACGGAGTGAAGACGGGGAGCGAGGCGATCGGGCGCTGGCGCAGGCCGGCCTCGAGGGCGTAGCCGTTCATCATCTGGCCGTAGCGGAGAACGTCGGGGCCGCCGATGTCGAACGTGCGGTTGACGTCCGCCGGCAGGTCCACCGAGGAGACGAGGTAGTAGAGGACGTCGCGCACGGCGATCGGCTGGATCTTGTTGCGCACCCATTGCGGTGCGGGCATATACGGCAGCACGTCGGTGAGGTGGCGGATCATTTCGAACGAGGTCGAGCCGGAGCCGATCACTACGCCGGCCTGCAGCGCAGCCGTGGGCACACCGGATTCCAGCAGAATACGGCCGACCTCGGCGCGCGAGCGCAGGTGCTGGGAAAGCTCGGCGGTGTCGGGGTGCAGCCCGCCGAGGTAGATGATGCGGGACACGCCGGCCTCGGCGGCGGCGGTCGCCACATTCCGGGCCGCCGTGCGCTCGGTGCGCTCGAAATCGCCGCGCGTGCCCATGGAGTGCACGAGGTAGTAGAGCACGTCGCTGCCGGCGCACGCGGCCCGCATCGAGTCCAGGTCCCCGAGGTCACCCTCGACCACCTCCACCTGCCCCGCCCAGGGCACGTCCTTGAGCTTCTGCGGCGAGCGCACGAGAACTCGCACCTCGAACCCGGATTCCAGCAGCATGGGAACCAGACGGCCACCGATGTATCCGGTGGCGCCGGTGACGAGAATGCGACGAGGCTTCATCCCGCCAGCCTAGGTGCCTCTACGGCCCGGGAGCCGGGGATTCGGGAGATTCGGAGGCGCCTCCCACGGAGCGCCTGCGGACCCGGCTGTGGATGATTCGCGCGCCGGCTGCGGGAGTGGAGCATCATCGCCGGATGACACTTCGACTAGACCCGCGCTACCCCGTCGTCTGGCGCTCGCCCGACACCATCCAGGTCGGAATCGACCGGCCCCTCGTCGTGCTCTCCGCCGTGGCCGACGGACTCGAACGGGTGATCTCCGCCCTCTTCGTGGGTATCCCCCACTCGGGGGCGCTCATGCTCGGCCGGAAGGGCGGGGCCTCCGACGAGGACATCCTGGCGCTGCTCCACGCCCTGGCCCCGGTGCTGCTGGTCACGGGGGAGAGCCGTCCGGCAGACGAGATCGCAGGGGAATCCGTGCCGGGGTCTGTTCCCGGGTCCGCGCCGGCCCGGGAGCCGGCTCCCCCGGCGATTGTTCCGGGCCCGGTCTTCGTGGGCGGGAACGGCCCGACCGCCGAGCGAATCAAGAGGCTACTCGAGGATCTGGGCTTCCGGGTGACCGAGCGGGCAGACAACGACGGTGCGGCCCTGGCCGTCGAGGTGGCCCACTTCGCGCTCGAACCCGACCGGCACGGACGCTGGCTGCGCCGGGACATCCCGCATCTGCCCGTGGTGTTCAGCGACTGCCAGGTGCGGATCGGGCCGCTGGTCGAACCCGGGACCGGCGCCTGCCTCTCCTGCCTGGAGCTCGCCCACATCGATGCGGACCCGGCCTGGCCCGCCATCGCCTGCCAGCTGCTCACCCGCCGGGCACCGACGGAGACCCCGCGTCAGAGCATCGATGTGTCCACGCGCGTCGCCGGTCTCGTGCACGACCGGCTGGCGTCGGGCCGATCGGTCCTGACCGGCACGTCGCTGGTGATCGACGCGGAGAACAGTCTGTTGCGGCGCCGCGTGCACCAGCCGCATGAGCGGTGCGGCTGCCTCTCCGTGCCGGGAAGCCTGTCCGCCTCGACTGCACTCGGCGCCGACCGGTTGTGACGCGTGCCGGGGTCGGCCTCAGACGAGCCGGCCTCAGCCGAGCCGGATCTCGTGATCGGCGCGGGCCCGGGTGAGCTCGATCAGGCGCGCGTTGGCCTCGTCGGGGCCGAGGGCCCAGGCGCGGGCATCCGTCGCCGACTTGCCGTAGCGCTCGTGCCGGGCGACGAGCCGGGCCAGGTGCAGCGAACGGTCCACTCCCACGAACAGGCTCAGGTTCAGTAGCGGCGCTACCCGCTTCCAGCCGGCCCGGTCGTGCAGCAGATAGTTGCCCTCGACCACCAGGATGCGCCGGTCGGGGTCGATCTGAACCGTGCCGGGGGTCGCCTCCTCGGTCTCCCGGTCGAAGCCGGGCGCCGTGACGGGGCCGTCGGTGGACCGCAGCCGGCGCAGCAGGTGCACGAAGCCGTCGACGTCGAGGGTGTCCGGCGCGCCCATGCGGTCGCGGCGGCCGAGCTCGACCAGCCGGGCCTGCGGCAGGTGGAAGCCGTCCATCGAGACCAGTTGCGCGCGCGACACCGGCGTGTTGAGCCGCGCGACGAGGGCCTCGGCGATCGTCGTCTTGCCGGCCCCGGGGGAACCGGTGATGCCGATGATCGTGCGCGCAGGGCCGTCGGCGCGGGATGCTGCGGCCGGGGAATGCGGGCGCGGGCCGGCATCCGTGGGGGCCGTGACAGCCGTGGCGGTCGTGATAGCCGTGGCGGTCGTGACGACGGCGATGATCTCGTCGAGAGTGCGGAGCAGGGGCATGGTCCCAGTATGAAACCGGGCGCGCCGGTCAGTGGCCGAGGTCGAGGCCCGGCGCCGAATCGAACACGAATTCCGCCCAGAGCCGGTAGCCGAGCGCACTCGGGTGGAAGCCGTCGCTCGCGAAGAACCCGTCGACATAGGGCGGCGGCGTCGGGATCGCCACGACCCGGTCGAGGCCCTGCACCGCGAGGCGGGCGCCGGTGTCCAGGCTGGCCGCGTGCCGGGCGAGAGTGGCGCGCAGCGGTTCGGGCAGCAGGTCGAACCGGTCGAACCGCGGCATCAGCGAGACGAGAACATCCGCGTGCGGGGCCGCCGCGCGCAGGGTGCGCACGATCGACCGCACGTCGCGGGTGAACGCGGAGCGGGACCGCAGGCCGAGCGCGTCGTTCGCGCCGATCGTGAGCAGCGCCAGGTCGAAGGGAACCGCTGCCGCCTCCGCCACGAACCGCTCGCGCACGTCCTTGGCCGTCGCTCCGTTCTCCCCGATCGCACGCCAGCTGGCTCCGCGGCCCCAGCGCACGGCGACCTCGTGCGCGATCCAGCCCGGAAGCGCCTCGTCCTGGGTGAGGGCGCCGACCCCGGCCGCGGTCGAGTCACCGAGCACCAGAATCCGCAGCGGGTCGGGGCCGGGGCGGGACCCGGTCCAGGGCAGGGCTGCGTCGGGTAGCCGCGGGGTGTCGCGCCGAAGCGCCCGTGCCTGGGTCACAAGCAGCGGCGCCAGCGGGACCGCGGCAAGTCGCGTGTACGGAAACGGATTCACGGGTCGAGGTTACCCCGACGCCCCGAGGAGCCGCCCGCGAGGCGGCCTCGCCGGCGCCCGCACCACCACCACCACCACCACCACCACCGTCAGCTACAGCCGCAACCACAGCTGCAGGCAGGCCGGGCTCCCGTGCATAACTCCTGCAATCTGCTCGGCCGGGGTGCGCTGCAGCCCGAATTCACTGGGCGGCGCCCCGGCCCCCTCTGAGAATCTGCAGGAGTTATGCTCAGGCCGCGCGGTCCACACACCTCGTCCCCCACCCCGCGTTCCTCGTTCCTCGTCTCTCGTCCCTCGTCCCTCGTTCGCCACTGATATCCCGTCGGGCGATCGGGCGAGGCCTACCAGGTGCGTAGGTGCCCAGGTGCGTAAGTGCCCAGGTGCGTATGTGCCCAGGTGCCGCGGCGCCCCGATGCCGCGGTGCCGCGGTGCCGCGATGCCCGGAGGCCCAATGACCGACGCCGAGTGTGGCTAATTCAGGAGAAGTCGGCCGGCCGCCGGACCTCGGCGCCGAAGCAGTGCGGCGGAACCTGCGATTCCGCGCGGATCTCCTGAATTAGCCACCGTGGCCTCGGGTGCTGCTGGTGGTGGTGCTAACCAGGTCGAGGGCGAGGCGGGGGTAGAAGCGAGCGGGCAGACCGGTAAGCAACGTCAGGCGCGGCGGACGCGGCCAGGTCAGGCGCGGCGGACTGGGCAGGCAGGTCAGGCGGGCAGGGCGGGCAGGCGCCGCGGACACGGCCAGGTCAGGCGCGGCGGACTGGGCAGGCAGGTCAGGCGCCGCGGGC
>NZ_SOGW01000117.1:0-9361 GCF_004403075.1 Cryobacterium sp. TMT2-10
CGACCGTCGCCGACCGCCGGCCCCGCGCCCGACCGTCGCCGACCGCCGGCCCCGCGCCCGACCGTCGCCGACCCCCGGCCCCAACCTCCACCCAGCCCCGACCGGTTACCGTGAGGGATGCGCACCCTCCCGATCAACGTGCTCGACCTGGCCAGCCGCCCCGCCGGCGGCACCAGCGCGGACGCGGTGGGCGGCAGCATCCGTCTGGCGCAGGCCGCCGAACGACTCGGTTACGACCGGTTCTGGGTGGCCGAGCACCACAACATGCCGGCCATTGCCTCGAGCGCGCCGGCCGTGCTGATCGCCGGCATCGCGGCGCGCACCGAGCGTATCCGGGTCGGCTCCGGCGGCGTGATGCTGCCCAACCATGCCCCGCTCGTCGTGGCCGAGCAGTTCGGAACCCTCCGCGCCCTCTACGGCGACCGGATCGACCTCGGCATCGGGCGCGCCCCGGGCACGGATGCCGCCACCACCCTGGCCCTGCGCCGCAGCCCCGCGGGCCTCGGGGTCGACGACTTCCCGCAGCAGCTGGCGGACCTGATCGGGTTCTTCCACGGCGGCATGGCCCCGGACAATCCGTTGCGCGGCATCACCGCGTACCCCGGCCTCGGTGACGCCCCGGAGTTGTGGCTGCTCGGCTCAAGCGGCTTCAGCGCGCAGGTTGCCGGCGCGTTGGGGCTCCCGTTCGCCTTCGCGCACCATTTCGCGGGGGAGCACACCGAGGCCGTCCTCGACCTCTACCGCACCGGATTCAAGCCGAGCCGGTTCCTCGCCGAGCCGCACACCATGATCACGGTGGGCGTCATCGCCGACGACGACCCCGAGGTCGCGCGCCGCGAATCGCTGCCCGGACTGATCACCTACATCCGGATGCGCCAGGGAAAGAAGCCGGAGCCGGTGTCGGCGGCGGAGGCGGAGGCCTACCGGTTCAGCCCCTACGAGCAGGAGGTCGCGCTGGCCCGCAACCGGCGGCAGGCGATCGGCACGCCCGACGAGGTGGATGCCCGACTCACCGAGTTGCTGGACGCCACCGGCGCCGACCAGCTCATGGTCAGCGCGCAGGCCGCGACGCTGCCGGGGCGCATCCGTTCGCTCGAAATCGTGGCCGGCCTCCGCTCCGAGCCGGCACTCGCCTGACCCGGGGCATCCGCCCGCCGCCCTGCCGTCGGCCCCCGGGGTATCCGTGCTTGGCAAACGATCGTGAGGGGTCCCATATCGACCTTCCCGGGCCTCCGGAAGGTCGATGTGGGACCCCTCACGGGCAGGACACGAGACCCAATGCCGACGGATGCCGACGGATGCCGACGGATGCCGACGGATGCCGCCGGTCGCCCGCCCGCCCCCGCTGACAGCCCGCCGCCCGCTCGCTTGTCGACCGACCGCGCGCCCGTCGCCCCGCATCCGGCCCCCGGGGTATCCGTGCTTGGCAAACCATCGTGAGGGGTCCCATATCGACCTTCCCAACACGATTGAAGGTCGATATGGGACCCCTCACGGCCGGTGCGGCAGCGTGCGGGCCGGTGCGGCAGCGTGCGGGCCGGCGCGGGCCGGGCCGTTCCGGACCGCGCTGGGGACAACTTCGGTACGAAATGCCGCGGGGGCGCACGCTGGGCCGATGACAAGTCGAATTCCATTGCCGTCGGGGCTCGGGGACAGGCCCTTCACCACGCGCACGGCGGCCGAGCGCGGCATCGGCGAGGGCCGGTTGCGGGGACCCGACCTCGCGCGACCATTCCACGGCATCCGTTCGCTCGCGGCGGCCACGTCGCTGCCGGACCAGGCCCGGGCACTACAGCTCCGTCTGCCCGAGGCCGGCTTCTTCTGTGGGGTGACCGCGGCCCTGATCATCGGCATTCCGTTGCCGAGCCGGCTGAGGAGACCACCCGAACTGCACGTGGGCACGCGCTCGCCGCTGCGCGCGTGCAAGGCCGCCGGAACGACCGGGCACAAGCTGCAGCTGCGCGACGGCGACCTTCGCGACTGGCGCGGGCTGCGCGTGACGACCGCGGCCCGAACCTGGTGCGACCTGGCCGCGATTCTCGACGTCGAGGACCTCGTGGCGGCGGGGGACTACCTGATCCACCGAGAGCATCCGCTCGCCAGCCGTGCCGAACTCGAGAATGCCGTCGCCCGCCATCCGTCGCGGCGCCGGCGCGCACTCCTGGTTGAAGCGCTCGGCCTCCTCGACGAGAACGCCGAGTCGCCGCCTGAGTCGATCATTCGCGTCACCGTCGTGCGGGCCGGTATCACGGGGTTGCGGGCCAACTTTGCGATCACGGATGCCCGCGGCCACGAATTCGCCCGCGGCGACCTGTGTTTCCCGGCCCACCGGGTCATCTTCGAGTACCAGGGCGACTACCACCGCAGCGAACCGGAACGGTGGCGCAAGGACCGCACCCGGGCGGCCCGCCTTGCCGCCGCGGGCTGGCACATCGTCGAGATCGCGGCCGACGAACTGATCGACCGACGGATGCTGCTGCGCATCATCCGCGACACCCTCGCCCTCTACCCGGCCCGGTTCGCCCTCTAGCCCGCGCCTGGTCGCCGGCGGGCATTCGCTGTCCTCGCGCCGCTGTCGCTGCCCTCGGCTCCGCCGCGCCTCGGCTCCGCCGCGCCTCGGCTCCGCCGCGCCTCGGCTCCGCCGCGCCTCGGCTCCGCCGCGCAGNCGCGCCTCGGCTCCGCCGCGCCTCGGCTCCGCCGCGCAGGCCAGTCTCCGCCGCCCCGGACGTACCCAAACCCGCCTGAGGGGTCCCAAATCGACCTTCCGCGGGTCAACGAAGGTCGATTTGGGACCCCTCACGGTCGGAGACCGAGGCCGGAGGCCGAACGGATGCCGCGAGCGGCGGACCCCGGCTGCGCTGTCCCTCCCCGCCTTTGCGGCGCGCGGACGCACCCACGGCCGCTGAGGGGTCCCATATCGACCTTCCGCGGGTCAACGAAGGTCGATTTGGGACCCCTCACGGATGGAGGAGGAGGCAGAGGCAGAGGCAGCGGCCGAGGCCGGACGGCTGCCGCGGACGGGTGCCGCGGACGGGTGCCGCGAGCCGCGGCCGCCGCCGACTGAACCACCGCGCGCACTACCGCGCGGCACTGACCCGCTTCGGCAGCACGAACACGAGCAGCAGGGCCAGCACGCTGAACGCGGCGCTGACGCCCATCGCAGCGGTGGCGCTGGCGGTGAAGCCGTCGGCGAGGGCCGCAGGGGTCGGGCCCGCCACCACCAGGGTGCCGAAGAACACGCTGCCGATGACGGCGATGCCGACCGCACTGCCGACCCGCTGCATCACGCCGACGACGCCGCTGGCCGCGCCGGCCTCCGAGCGGTCCACGGTGGCCACGATGAACTGGGCGTTCGGGGCGATGAAGAACCCGCTGCCGAGGCCGGCGATCGCGAGCGGCGGCAGCAGCTCCCAGTTCGTGATCTCGGGACCGATCAGCAGCAGGGCGAGCCAGATCCAGACCAGCCCGATGGTGACCAGCGCCACGCCGATGATCAGCACCGTGCGGCCGAGCCGCTGGGCCAGCCGGTTGCTCTGAGACGCCCCGATGATGGTGCCGAAGGCGAACGGAATCGAGACCAGCCCCGACTCGAGCGCGGTGTGCCCGAGCCCGGCCTGCCAGAGAATCGAGATGGTGAAGAAGATGCTGGTGAAGGCCGCGAAATAGACCAGGGCGAGCACGATGCCACCGCTGAAGGCCGGATGCCGGAACAGCTTCGGCGGCACCAGCGGGCTCTTGCCCCGGTGCGTGTAGTGAACCTCCCAGGCTCCGAACGCCACCACCAGCAGCGCACCGGCCGCGAGGGTGAGGTAGGTCCAGAGCGGCCAGCCCTGGTCCTGGCCCTCGATCAGCGGCACCAGCAGGGCCACCAGCCCGCCGGAGATGAGCAGCAGGCCCACCCAGTCGATGCCGCCGCGCTCGTCACCGGCGGCGCGCTCGGCGCCGGCCGGCAGCAGGATGGCGGCGGCGATCAGGGCCGCGACGCCGATCGGCAGGTTGACCCAGAAGACCAGGCGCCATCCGTTCTCGTCGCCGAAGGCCTGGATGATCAGGCCACCGAGGATCGGGCCGAGCGCCGTGGAGACGCCGATGACCGAGCCCATGATGGCGAACGCCTTGCCGCGGGCCAGTGGCGGGAACAGCAGCTGGATCACGGCGGTGACGGCCGGCACGAACATGCCGCCGGCGAGGCCCTGCACGACGCGGGCGATGATCAGCTGCAGGTCGTTCTGCGCGAGCCCGCAGGCGAGGCTGGCGAGGGTGAACAGCAACAGCCCGGTGAAGAAGACCCACTTATGGCCGATCCGGTCCCCGAGCCGGCCGGCCGGGATCAGGGCGATTCCGAAGGCGAGCGCGTAGCCGGAGATGATCCAGGAGAGGGTGGCCTCCGAGGCGTCGAGGCTGGTGCGGATGGTGGGCAGTGCCACGTTCACGATGGTGGTGTCGAGCAGGGCCATGAACATGCCGGCCAGCAGCACGACGAGGGCCTGCCAGGCGTGCCGTGAGACGACGGGTGCGGGCGGGGAGGCCCCGGGGGTCTTGGACGGGGTGGTCTTGGACATGGTCCGGATCCTCTCGAACGCTGGGGTGGATCGAACACCGTGGTGCGTCGAACGCTGTGGGGAACAGAAAACCCCCACTCCGAAGAGTGGGGGTTTTGTGTATCTGTCGGGGTAACAGGATTTGAACCTGCGACCTCGTCGTCCCGAACGACGCGCGCTACCAAGCTGCGCCATACCCCGATGGCCCGTAAGCCTTGTCAAGTATAACCCCACGAACGGGCAGGTCTCGACCTTTGGACGGCCTTCACGCAACCTGCCCGCGAGCTGCGGGTGGCCCGCGCGCGGCCGCGACCTACGCGGCCGTGAGCGTGAGCAGGGTGGCCTCCGGCGGGCAGGCGAAACGCACCGGCGCGTAAATGGAGGTGCCCAGGCCCGCGGACACGTTGAGGTAGGCCGAGTGCAAGCCGGAGTCCCAGAGGCTGAGCCCCTTGACCTGCTGGCGCGGGATGTCGCAGTTGGTGACGAGGGCGCCGAACCGGGGAACGCAGACCTGGCCGCCGTGGGTGTGCCCGGCCAGGATCAGCTGGGCGCCGTGGTTCACGAAGGAGTTGAGCACGCGCTGGTAGGGCGCGTGGGCGACACCGATCGTGAGCGTCGGCCGCGGTTCGCTGGCCTCCTCGGGGTCGGGCCAGTGCTCCTCGGAGAGCGGGTCGCTCGCCCGCAGGTCGTCGATGGCGCGGGTGATCAGGTCGAGGCGGTCGCGCCTGATGTGCGGGTCGTCGACGCCGAACAGCTCGAGGTGGGTGCCGTTGAGGTCCAGCGCGCCGGCGGCGTTGTTGAGGTCGACCCAGCCGAGGTCGGCGAAGACGGCGTGCAGCCCGTCGATGTCGAGTTTCTCGTGCATCGCCGTGCGCAGCAGCGACGGCGCACCGAAGTACTTCAGTGGGTTCTTCAGAATCGGCCCGAAGTAGTCGTTGGAACCGTTGACGAAGATGCCCGGGATGCCGCGGAACGCCTCCAGCGCATATTCGATCCCCGGGATTCCGTCGGCGTGACCGAGGTTGTCGCCGGTGTTGACGACCAGGTCGGGCTTCAGCCCGGCGAGGCCGCGCACCCACTCCTGCTTGTCGCGCTGCCAGGGCGCCATGTGCAGGTCGGACAGGTGCAGAACCTTGATCGGGTCCGAACCCGGCGCGAGCACCGGAACGTCAACCTCGCGCAGGGTGAACATGCGGCGCTCCACGAGCGAACCCCAGGCGAACGCGGCGGCTCCGGCCGCGACGACCGCGCCGGTGCTCAGAGCGAGGGCGCGGCCCGCGGAGCCGGCCCGGCTCATCCGTTGCCCTTTCCGTTGCCGTTGGCGAGCTTGCCGACCACGATCGTGACGGCGCTGCCGGCTGCCGCACCCGTGCCGCCGGCGGGCGTCATCGAGAGAACGATGCCCACCTGCTTGGGATCGGTGACGTCCTGCTCCTTCTTATCCACGGCGAACCCCTGAAGGGCGGCCGTGGCCTCGGCCTCGGTCTTGCCGACGACGTCGGGTACCGCGCCGAGGTTGCCGTTGCTGGAGAACACCGTGATGGTGGCGCCGCGGCTCGCGGTGCCCGACGGGTCGGTGCGGGCCACGGTTCCGGCGGGCAGCTCGGAGTCGGTTGCTCCGCCGTCCACGACCTCGAACCCGGCGGCCTGCAGAACGGACGTCGCGTCGGCCATGGACTTGCCCCGCAGGTCAGGGATCGGAATCGGCACGGCCTGCAGCACCTTGCCGGAGGCCTCGGCGAAGGGTTCCCCGCCGTACTTCGCGTTCGCGACCGACATGACTGCGGGCCACATCCGGTGACGGGCGGTGGCGGCAGTGCCCTGGTCCCAGTAGACCTGGCGCTGGTTGATGTCACCGGTGACGCTGACGACGCCCACGACGGTGGCGACCTTGCTGCTCGACCCGCTCATCCAGGTGTCCTTGTTGCCGTCGGTGGTACCGGTCTTGCCGATCATCGGCACGCGCGGCTTCGTCGCGCTGTTTGACGCGGTGGCGGTGCCCTCCGTCATCACTTTCTGCATGGCATAGGTCATGCCGGCGTCGACCTCAGGGGTGACCGCCTGCGTGCACTCGGACTTGGGCGGGGCCATTTCGGTGCCGTCCGGCCCGATGATCTTGTCGATCACGATGGGGCTGCACTTGACGCCGTTGTTCGCGATGCCGGCGAAGGCGACGGCCATGCTCAGCGGGGCGACCTCGTTCGTGCCGAGCACCGCCGAGGGTCCCTGTTCCAGCGGTTCGAGGTTGGCACGGTGTACGCCGAAGGCCTCGGCCGTCTTACGGATGCCGCAGAGGTCGAGTTTCTTCGCCATCCCGATGAATCCGGTGTTGATGGAGCCGATCGTCGACTGGAGTGCGCTGTAGTTGGCGCCGGACTCGTTCGCATCGTTTTTCGGGTTGAAGGCGTAGCTCGCGTTGCCGTTACAGCTGTCCTTGAACACGCCCCAGTCCGATTTGCGACGGGAGTCGACCCGCTCGTTGAGCGAGTGTCCCTCGGTCAGCCATTCGCCCAGGGTGAAGACCTTGTAGGTCGAGCCGGGCTGGAACCCGCTCGAGCCGCCCTGGTCGATGTCGGTGTTGTAGTTGATGCCGGTGAAGTTCGCACCGGTGGCCTGGACTGCCGGGTCCTGGCTGTAGTCCTTGTTCTGGGTCATGGCCAGCACGCGGCCGGTTCCGACCTGCACGCTCGTGATGACGCCTCCGACATCCCAGTTGGGGTCCGTCTTGGGGACGTTCTCCGTCAGGGTCGCCTCGGCGGCGTCCTGCAGGTCAAGGTCGAGGGTCGTGTAGATGTTGTAGCCGCCGCGACGGAAGTTGGCCAACCGTGCGGCCTCGTCGGCTCCGAACGTCGAATCAGTCTGCAGGGTGTGCACGACGAGGTCGCAGAAGAACGCGCTGCCGCCGGCGGTCTGGCAGCCGGTGCTCGGTTCCGTGATGGTCGGCTCGATCGGCGTGGCCAGCGCGGCGTCATAGTCGGCCTGGGTGATCTTCTTGTACTTGAGCATCTCGCCGAGGATGTAGTCGCGGCGCTCCTTGTTGGCGGCGTACCCATTGGCGGCGCCGTTGGTTTCGCTCGCGGGGTCGTCGAGCTGGAACTTCACCGGGTTGTTCACGATGGCCACGAGGCTGGCGGCTTGCGGCAGGGTCAGGGCCGCGGCGCTGGTGTTGTAGTAGTAATTGGCAGCGGACTCGATGCCGTAGACGGATCCGCCGAAACCGTTGATGTTCAGGTACTGCCGCAGGATGTCGTCCTTGGGGTACTTCTTCTCCACCCCGATCGCCAGGCGCATCTCCTTGAGCTTCCGGTCGGGGCTGGTCTCCGTCGCCAGGTCGTAACAGGCGGTGCGCTTCTTCTGGTCGGCGAGCACCTCGCACTTCTGCACGAGAACGTTCTTGACGTACTGCTGGGTGATCGACGAGCCGCCGCGGGCGCTGCCGGTGGCCACGGTGCTCACGACGCCCTTGATGGTGCCTTCGAGGTCGATGCCGCCGTGCTCGTAGAAGCGCGGGTCCTCACCGGCGACGGCGGCATCCTTCACGAACTGGCTGATGCCATCCCAGGGAACCTCAACGCGGTTCTGGTCGTAGAAGGATGCGAGCAGCTGGGGCGTGCCGTCGGTGTGCATGGCATAGATATTGCTCTTCTGCGAGAGCTGGTCGATCGAGAGGTAATCGGGTAGGTTCTCGAAGACGTTGATGGTGTTCGTGGCGGTCATGCCCGAGAGGGCCAGCGCGGGAGTGACCGCAGCGGTGACGAGGACGCCGGCGATGGCGCTCATCCCGACGAAACCGAGGAGCCCGGCGAGGGCTCCACTGACCGAACGATTTATGGCAGACATACAATTGAGACTAAGTGACAAATCTGAAAAACAGCCTGAATCGGAGCCATATGCCTGCCTGGGAGTACCTCACCACCCCGCTGATGATTCACAACACAGCAGCCATCCTGAACAACTGGGGCTCTGACGGCTGGGAGCTCGTGCAGGTCGTTCCCGGGCCCGAAGGCGGGCTCGTCGCCTACCTCAAGCGCCCCCTCGCCACCGAAGGAGCCTGAACCATGTCACAGATCAAAGCCCGCCTCGCCGAGCTGGGCATCGACCTGCCCAGCGTCGTGCCGCCCGTCGCCACCTATGTTCCGGCCGTGGTCAGCGGTTCGCTGGTCTTCACCTCCGGTCAGCTGCCGATGGTCTCCGGGGCGCTCCCGGCCACCGGCAAGGTCGGTGACGGCCACGGCCTCGTTCCCGCCGCCGACGCCCAGGCGTACGCCCGGCAGTGCGCGCTGAACGCGCTCGCCGCGATCGAAGCCGTGATCGGTTCGCTCGATCGCATCACGCAGATCGTCAAGGTCACCGGTTTCGTCGCATCCGCCCCGTCGTTCACGGGCCAGCCCGGCGTCATCAACGGGGCGTCGCAGGTTCTCGGCGAGATCTTCGGGGACCGGGGCGTGCACGCACGCTCGGCCGTCGGCGTCGCCGTGCTGCCGCTGGACTCGCCGGTCGAGCTGGAGCTGATCGTCTCCTTCGCCTGACCCTCGCTCCCTGCCCCTCGCTCCCTGCCCCTCGCCCCTCGCCCCTCGCCTGGCCCCCGCTCCCCGTGCTGAGGCCGGCAGCCCCGAACGAATTCGACGGAGATTTTGGTTTAAAAGTGCGAAATGGGCTCTGAAACGGCGTTCTAGCCCAAAATCTCCGTCGAATTGGTTGGAGGGGGCTGCGTTGGGGGCCGGTTTAGGCGGGCGGCGCGGCGCGCTGCGCGGAGCGGGCTGCGCGGGTCACGCGGGTCACGCGGGCTGCGCGGGTCACGCGGGCGGCGCGGGTCAGGC
>NZ_SOGW01000038.1:0-80983 GCF_004403075.1 Cryobacterium sp. TMT2-10
GCCGGCGCCCGCAGACCCGGCGCCCGCAGACCCGGCGCCCGCAGAGCCGGCGCCCGCAGAGCCGGCGCCCGCAGAGCCGGCGCCCGCAGACCCGGCGCAGGAGCATACGGTGCACGGCCAGACCGTCGATGACCAGACGCGCTGCGCGCACTACCGCACCGAGCGGGACGTCGTGGCCATCAAGTTCGTCTGCTGCGAGCGTTTCTACCCGTGCTATCAGTGCCACGCGGCCGCCGAGACGCATCCGGCCCGGCAGTGGCCGGCCGATCGCTGGGCGGAACACGCCATCCTCTGCGGCGCCTGCGGCGACACCCTGTCGATCGCCGACTACCGCGAGACCGACCGGTGCCCCCGGTGCGACGCGGCCTTCAACGACGGATGCCGCACCCACGCCCACCTGTACTTCGACGTCCCCGAGGCGCTCGCCTGACGTTCTCGCCAGGATCCGCGCGGGGCTCATCGCCTGGGCTCATCGCCTGGGCTCATCGCAGGCCCCGCGAGCACCGCACTCGCCACGGTCCTCGCGCCGGCCCCCGGCGGAAGCGCGTGACAGCGCGCGGCAGCAAGCTACATCGCGCCGGCGTACTGCATCAGCCAGGCGTACGGGTCGGTGGGGGTGACCCCGTCGAGCAGGATCTCGAAGTGCAGGTGGGGGCCGGTGCTCTGCCCGGTGCTGCCCACATTGCCGAGGTGCTGCCCGACGGTGATGGACTGGCCGGGAGACACCTGCAGCGAGCCGGCCTGGAAGTGCGCGTAGACGCTGCTCACGAGTCGCCCGTCCACCGTGTGGTCGATCACAACGTGAACGCCGAGGCCGCCGTCATCGGAGGCCGAGGCGGACCGAACCACGCCGTCCGCGACCGCGCCGACCGCAGCGCCCTCGCCGGGGAGCATGTCAAGTCCCTTGTGGAAGGTGGAGCATCCGTCGCAGGGCGCTTCCCTCGGGCCGAAGGTGTCGGACAGGCGCACGGCCGAGGGGAACGGCCAGCGGATGGCAGGCTGCACCGGGGCGGGGGCGGCGGGAGCCGGGGCTGCTGCTGCGCTCGCGGCCGGGGCTGCGACGGGGGCCGGAGCGGCGGCCTCCGTGACGGAGAACCCGTCGCGCTGGATTAGATCCGTGGTCGCCGTGCTGGCGGGCAGGCTCTGTGCCGGCCCGATGGCGACGGCGGGCGGCACGCCGTTGGGCAGGCCCGACGCGTGGTCGAGTTCCGAGGCCTGCGCCGGAATGGCGAGGGTCGCGGTGAGGAGTCCGGCCAGGAGCATGGCGACGGCGGCCGCCAGCGGCAGGGCCCGGAACGGCCGCCGGGCTCGGGTGTCCGTCGCTGCAGGGGCGGGGGCGGGCCCCTTCCGCCGGAGGGCGGTGGGCAGGCGGAATGTGCGAATGGGCATGGTAAAACAACTCTCGTCAGCGCGGCTACGCGGGTCAGGTGAGGATGGATCCTCACTCAGACGGAACAGGCGTTCGCGGCGCGGATCGAGGCCCACGGGAACGACGCTCCCCCAGGGGAAGTGTCCAGGGCGCGTCCGGACGTCGGGGGCCGGGCACGCAAGACTTGAGAATACCTCGCTATCCTGAGAATGCAAGGTCTGGCGTCAAATTAAAAAGTGTGCTCCGGGCTGTTTTATTTCGCCCGGACAACGGGTTCAGAGACCGGCGAGTAACCCCGCCAGCGAGTCGAGAGCCCCGGGAACAAGGCGGTAATACGCCCAGGTGCCGCGCTTGTCGCGGGTCAGGATTCCGGCATCCACCAGCACCTTGAGGTGGTGCGACACGGTGGGCTGGCTGAGTCCGAGCGGTTCGGTCAGGTCGCAGACGCAGGCTTCCTCGTCGGCGTGCGCCGCCACGAGCGACACCAGGCGCAGCCGGGCCGGGTCGGCGACGGCCTTTAGCGACCGGGCGAGCTTCTCGGCATCCGCTGCCCCGATCGCCTCACGGCTGGCCGGCGCGCAGCAGGCGGCGGTGTCCGTGTCGACGGGCGTCGAGTCCGGCGCGGGAGGGGCAACGGTGAACGACATGTGAACAGTATCCCCCATAAATTGACATCCATCGATGCGTTGGTCAGACTCCCTATCGACGCACGTCGATTTTATGCCACGGATGCTGATGGAGCCAGATGCCTTCCCCCGAACCACCCGCCGTTTCCGCACGGCCCTCCCTTCAGCACGACGCCCAGCCGGGCGCACAGCCCGACGCCCCGGCGCAGCTCGGCGCCACCGACCGGCTCCTGCCGGTCTGGATCCTCGCCGCCATGGCCGCGGGACTGCTCCTGGCGGTGTTCGCGCCGGGTGTCGGCGACCTGCTCAGCGCGTTCACGATCGGCTCGGTCAGCGTGCCGATCGCTGTCGGCTTGCTCGTGATGATGTATCCGGTGCTGGCGAAGGTGCGCTACTCGGATGCCCGCGCCGTCGCCGGCGACCGGCGGCTCCTGGTCTCGTCGCTGGTGCTGAACTGGCTCGTCGGCCCGGCGCTGATGTTCGCCCTCGCCTGGATCTTCCTGCCGGACCTGCCCGAATACCGCACCGGCCTGATCGTCGTGGGCCTCGCCCGCTGCATCGCCATGGTGCTGATCTGGAACGACCTGGCCTGCGGCGACCGAGAGGCGGCCGCGTTCCTGGTGGCGCTCAACTCCGTCTTCCAGGTGCTGGCCTTCGCCGCCCTGGGCTGGTTCTACCTCCAGGTGCTCCCGGCCTGGCTCGGCCTGTCGACCACGAGCGCGGACTTCTCGATCGGGGCGATCACGGTCAGCGTGCTCGTTTTCCTCGGCATCCCGCTGCTGGCCGGCTATCTGTCCCGCCGGGTCGGCGAGGCCACCCGCGGGCGCGCCTGGTACGAGTCCCGGTTCCTGCCGAAGGTGGGCCCGTTCGCCCTCTACGGCCTGCTGTTCACGATCGTGCTCCTGTTCGCACTGCAGGGCAGCCAGGTGATCGAGCGGCCCTTCGACGTGGCCCGCATCGCCTTGCCGCTGCTGGCCTACTTCGCCATCATGTTCGCCGCCGGATTCGTGACCGGAAAAATCGCCGGCCTCGCCTACGCGCGCACCACGACCCTCGCATTCACGGCGGCCGGCAACAACTTCGAACTGGCGATCGCCGTTGCCATCGGCACCTTCGGCGCCACCAGCGGCCAGGCCCTGGCCGGCATCGTCGGCCCGCTGATCGAGGTCCCGGCCCTGGTCGCCCTCGTCTACGTGGCCCTCTGGCTGCGGCCCCGCCTGTTCCCCAGTGACACCCGGCATCCGTCTGGCGACACCGGACACCCCTCCCCCACAACCGAATTGGAACCGCGATCATGACCGACAAGCCCACCGTTCTCTTCGTCTGCGTGCACAACGCGGGCCGCTCCCAGATGGCCGCCGGCTACATGACGGCTCTCTCCGCGGGCCGCGTCGAGGTGCTCTCCGCCGGCTCGGCGCCCAAGGACCAGATCAACCCGGTCGCGATCGAGGCCATGGCCGAGGAGGGCATCGACATCGCCCACAACGTGCCGAAGATCCTCACCACCGAGGCCGTCAAGGAATCGGATGTCGTGATCACCATGGGCTGCGGCGACACCTGCCCGATCTTCCCCGGCAAGCGNGACCCCCACGCCACAGTGTGGGCCCCGGCGAAGGGGCCGCTCTACTTGAGCACCAGCTTCGTCACGGTGAAGCCGCCAGCGAGAACGGTCACGGCACCCGTCTTCGACGCCTTCTTGTCGGCCTTCATGTCGGCGCGGGTGGGCGCGATCGGCTTGCCGGTGTTGTCGAAGGCCTGCTGCTCCAGCCGGTGTCCGCGCGGCACGAGCACCGTGCGCACGGTCGGCGCGTTCGCCGCGCTGACGTAGACGGTGGAGTCCCCAGCCGGCCCGGTCACCGAGATCGACGAGATGAGCGGCTGAATCAGCAGCGCGTCAACGGATGCCGCCCCGTCGGCAGCCCCGACGACCGCGGTGTCCGCGGCCGGGAGCGCCTGCTGCAGCGAGAGCGGGAACAGGCGTCCCGGGGCATCCGTGATGCCCTGTGCCCCCGCGCCGCCGTTATCCGTGCTGCCCAGTGTCGCCGTGGCGGAGGACCAGGCCGTTGCGCCGGAAGCCGCCTCGGTCTGGTTCACGATCGGGTACACATTGCGGGTCTGGTCGGCGGCAGGGACGGGGATGCGGAGCGAGTCCCCCGCGGCCAGGGCCACGTAGGCGCCGCCGGAGATGGTGGCCTCGCCGGTCCAGGAGGACGGCGGCCGCACCACGGTTCCGCTGCCGGAGATGGTGCCGGACTCGGCCTCGACGACGCTCAGCCCGACGGTCGCGACGGTCTTGTCGATGCCGAGGGCCTTCGCCTTCAGCACCGGGTTCGCGTCCAGGGTGAGCATGGTCATCAGGGCGTGGATGGTGGATTCAGCGCCCGAGTTGGGGTTGAGACGGCCGTCCTGCTCGATGCCGTCGATGGAGGTTCCCGTGGCCGGGTTGTAGGCCGGGGCGCCGTTGGGGTTGGCGCCGAAGAACCAGCCGGCGGTCACGGCCGCCAGGTCGATCAGACCGGGGGCGTTCGCGGCCTTCGCGGTCGCGACGAGTCCCTGCACGCGGGAGTCCACGCCGTAGGCGATCTGCGCTTCGCCGGGAGTGGGGCTCCAGGCGTTGTCCGGTCCGCCCGCGGCGAGCAGCTGCGGGGTGAACTGGGCGGTGTCCTTGACGGCGGCGGCGAGCAGGTCGGAGCGGCCGAGCACGGTAGAGGCGGTGGCGACGGATGCCGGGGTGAGCCCACCCCACGCGTGCCAGAGGGTCTGCGACTTGTTCCAGGGCATGATCGCGCCGAAGGGCCACTGGCTGGCGGAGCCGGAGGACATCGCGGCGACACCTTCCGTGAGCTGGGTGAGGGCGGTGCGCGCGGATTCGTCGGCCGGGGCGGCCACGACGTAGGCGGAGAGGCCGAGGGCGGCCTCGGCGGAGGCATCCGCCCCGCCCGCGATCAGCCAGGCCGGCACCTTCACGCCGTCGGCGATGTCAAAGGTGTCGTGCTTGCCGAGCGACTGGCGCTCGAGGGAGTCGAGTGAGAGGTGCAGCCGCTCCTGCAGGAACGCGGCGAACTCGGGGTCGGCGTCCTTGAACGCCGCGTAGCCCTCGCCGAGGGCCCAGACGGTGCGGGCCACCCAGTAGGACTCGGCCGAGTCGCTCGGGTCGGGCAGTTCCACCGGGGTGGCGCTGGGCGTCAGGGTGCCGTCGGCCTGCTGCCAGAGCACGACGTTGCCGGCGTTCGGCCCGCTCGCGGTCTGCAGGTAGGTCAGGGAGCGCAGCGTCTGCAGCGCGTGTTCCCGGCTGGCGGCGTCGCCGGTCAGCTGCCAGTGGCGCAGGTAGACGACCGCCGTGCGGGCGATGTCGTCGGCGTTGAACGCACCCTGGCTCCAGTGCCCGGTCGCGGGGTCGAGCGACCCGCCGCCGACCCGGTCGTAGGTTCCGTCCGCCAACTTGTTCGAGTAGGTCCACGGCGCCTGCGCGGTAGGCTGCTCGGCGAGACGGTAGGTCGTGTGCTCCGGCAGGGCGGTCAACGGCACGGTGTCGAGCAAGAAGTCGAGGTGGGACAGGTTGGTCAGCGGCGGGGTCGACGGTTGGGGCGACGGCTGGGTCGACGGCTGGGTCGACGGCGCGGAGGCCGCCGGGGCGGAACGGATGCTGCCGGGCGGCGATGCGGCCGCGGCGGCGGTCCCGGCTCCCATCAGGATCATCGAAACCGCGGCGGCGAGGGCCACGGTCTTCCTGGTCGATCGAGATCGTGTCGTGTGTGAGCGAACAGCGTTGTACGTCATGTCTTCTCTCCTGGTTCGAGCGTTGAACCGGTTCAGTAGTCCCAACTAAACCGGTTAAGGTGCGGCCTGTCAAGAGAATCGGTCGATTACGTCCCCCATTCGGGGTCCGACCGGACGCGACCGTGAAAGTGCCCGTTCCGGTCGAGAGTGACTCGCACAGCGGGCACTCTCGACCGGAACGGGCACTGTCGGGCGGGTTCCAGGGGAGAACCTGCGGAACAGATCCGCTCCGCTCAACCCGACCGGACGCATCCGTGTGGCTCAGCTTCGGATGACCGGAACCTTTTTGCTCGACTCCGCCTGCTCGGGCACCGGCACTCGCACCTCGAGCATGCCGTCCCGATAGGAGGCCGTCACTTCCTCTTCCTTGCACCCCCGCGGCAGCGCGATGTCCCGCAGGAACGACCCGTACCGGAATTCGGACCGGTAGCCGTCCTTGCCCTTGTACTCGGATTTTTCCTCCCGCTGCGCCTGGATGTGCAGCACTCCCTCGCTCACGGAGATGTCGACATCCTTCTCCGGGTCGATGCCGGGCATTTCCGCCTTGATCACGAGACTGTTGCCGTCGCGGAACTCCTCCACCCGCATGGTCGGGGTGTCCCAGTCCCCCTCGAAGAAGCGCCGGACGGGCTCCGGCATTTCGAAACGTTCGCGTTTTGCAATGGCAGCCATGATGATGTCTCCTCCATGTTCCTGTGTTGCTCCGGATGCCGCATACAGTACCCCGCGGCACGGCGGCGCGCTCGGCCGTGCCGGTGCGCCTCAGCGCACGATCTTGAAGTTCAGCAAGGGGGTGCCGAGGGCTCCCCACAGCCTCAGCCAGATCGGCAGCAACATTTCCGAGGTCCGCGCGGTCGTGATGTCGCCGAGGTCGATCACATCCGTGTGCCCCAGATCGGTCAGCAGAGCGGTCACCGTCTTCTTCGCCTCGGCGTCGTTGCCCGACACGAAGACGCTGTGCTCGCCCCCGGCCACCAGGCCCGGGTTCATCATCAGAGCGGCGCTCATCGTGTTGAGCGACTTGACCACCTTCGCCGCGGGATAGGCCCGATGGATCTGCTCGCCCAGTGAATCCCGGTTGCAGACCGTGAGCGACGGCGGCATCCCGTGCGAGAAGTCCAGCGGATTGGCGATGTCCAGCAGCACCTTGCCGGCCAGGTTGCCGGCCCCGGTGCGGGCCGGCACGGTGAGCGAGGCCGCGCCGTTGGTGGCGTTCACCACCAGTTCGGTGGCTTCGGCCGCGCGGGCGAAGCGGGCCAGGCCGATCCCGGGATGCGCCGTGAACCACTCCGAGATCGGCGGGCTCTCCATCGCGTCCGCGCCCACCCGGGCCAGTGGGCCGGCCGGGTCCCGGGTGCCGAGCGTGACCTCGTGGCCCTGCCCGGCCAGCGCCGCTCCCAGCATCCGCCCCACGGTTCCCGTACCCAGAAGGGCAATCTTCATGATCGGTACTCCTTCATGTCGTGCAGGTGAGGTTGGGCCGGCTCAGTCCGAGTGATTCTCTCGTGCATTATGACCGCGTTCGCGCCACTGGGGCGAGATGACGCCAACGGATGTGACGCAGCCGGTTCACAGGCACCCGACCTAGCCTGAACGCATGTCCGACACCCTCCAGCGCGAGATCGACCAAGGCAGCGGTTCGCACCATCCCATCCGGCGGTTGCTGCGCCGGTGCCGGGCCTGGGTGGAGCGGTATCCGCGCATCCGCTGGCTGTACCGGCTGGCCGTCGGCCTGCTCGGCGCGTTCGTGGTCACCCTCGGTCTCCTGCTTGTGCCCCTGCCCGGGCCCGGCTGGCTGGTCGTGTTCCTCGGGATCGCCATCCTGGGCACGGAGTTCCCCGCCGCGCACCGCGTCGGCGTGCTGCTCCGGCGCATCCTCACCAGCGTCTGGGGCTGGTGGAAGACCCGGCGAGCCGCGGCCAGGGCCCGGCGCGCCGACCGCTCACCGCGCGCCTACGGAATCGAATCCGCCTAGGCCCGGCACGCCGGGCTCTCTCCGTCGGCGACGAGCGCCACGGCCGAAGCGGGCGCCCCGCTATGCCCGGCCCGGCCCCGCTCCCCTAACGAATTCGACGGAGATTTTGACCAGAACCGGCCGAAACGGGCCCGACACTCCGGCGACAGAGCCCTTTTCCGAAAAATCTCCGTCGAATTGGTTCAGCGCCTCGACGCGTCAGTGCCTCGACGCGTCAGTGCCTCGACGCGTCAGCGCCCCAACGCCCCGACGACAGAGGTGCCGATGGGCGGAACTACGGTCAGCTGGTCGGACGCACGACCAGCACGGGGCACTTCGCGTGCCGCACGCACTGCTCACTGACCGAGCCGAGCAGCATGCCGGCCAGGCCGCCGCGACCTCGGGGGCCCACCACGAGCATCCGTGCACCCTTGGCGATCTCGGTCAGGCACTTCACCGGGCTCGCGTAGACGGCGCGGTAGTCGACCTCGACATCCGGATGCTTCGCCACCTCGGCGCGCACATCGCGGGCAAGTTCGTCGCGCACCGCCTCGGCATACTCCTCGAGGGAGGAGACGTAGCCGAATTCCCAGTTGGCCGGCCGCGAGGCCGTGTCAATGGACCAGGCGCGCACCACCACGACGGGCGCGTGCAACTGCCCGGCGATCTCGAGGGCGGCGCTCAGGGCATGGGTGGCGTAGTCCGACCCATCGTGGCCGACCACGATGCTGTTCGGAGGGAGCGGGGGCTGTTCTGGCTGTAGGTCCGACATGACCCCACGCTACTCCTGGCCGGGCCTTCCCAGCACTCTCCCGCCGCGTGGCGGTAAGGTCTCCCCCATGACGTACCTGCGGACGCCACGTCGCAAACTGCTCGCGCTGGTCACGCTCGTCACGCTGGTCGTGGTGGGCGTGGGGCTGTTCTGGGGCGGAACCGTGCGCAAGATCGAGACCCTCGCCGGCCCCGCGGTCTTCGACCCGGGCGCCATCATCAGCGACTACAACTTCTTCAACCCCGACGCGATGACCGCGAACGAGATCCAGGACTTCCTGGAGGAGCGGCACTGCACCGCATCCGACGGAGTCCCCTGCCTGTGGGAGTACCGCGAGAGCACCGTGACCCAGCCCGCTCAGGGCGCCGGGCACTGCGCCGCCTACCCGGGCGCCGCCGCGGAACCGGCCAGCCGCATCATCGCGAAGGTCGCGGAGGCCTGCACCATCAGCCCGCGCGTGCTGCTGGCGCTGCTGCAGAAGGAGCAGTCCCTGCTGACCCGGCCCACGGCATCCGGTTATCTGCGCGCCACCGGCTACGGCTGCCCCGACACCGCCGACTGCGACGCGCAGTACTTCGGGTTCTTCAACCAGGTCTACCGCGCGGCCTGGCAGTTCCGGCAGTACACCCAGGAGCCCGACCGCACCTACCAGGTGGGCAGCGTCGACGTGAGCTACAACCCGGATGCCGCCTGCGGGGCGTCACCGGTCGAGATCCGCAACCAGGCCACCGCGAACCTCTACAACTACACGCCATACCAGCCGAACCCCGCGGCGCTCGCCCAGCCGGGCTCCGACGGTGACGGATGCTCCACGCACGGCAACCTGAACTTCTGGGTGTTCTACAACAAGTGGTTCGGGTCGTCGGATGCGCTCGGGTACCCGGCGGCGTTCGCGTCCTGCCTCAACCTGGTCGGCGGCCAGCCCTGCCGCGAACAGGGACTGCTGCCCGGGTCCTGAGCGTCGCGCGTTCTCCGCGCAGAGCTTAATCGCCCTGAGCGCCTCGGCTCCACAGGACCCGGGCGCCCGGCCCGGCAAGATCCGGGCCGCGACGAGCTCGATCCCCGGTCAGGTTGCATTTTCTTCAGAGACGCCCTCACACCGGCCAGCACAACTTGCGGTGACACGCCCGCCGGGCGGCGGAGGCCATCCGCCCGGATTCCCAGCCGGCACGGACCGGCCGCCCACTCCGCCTGCCTAGACTCCTGGCGATGACTACGAGCGGTCGATCGGGTTTTTCGCCGACCGGCTGCCGCAATCGAAAGGAATCACCTTGAACAAGCACACGATCAACCCGGCATCCGCCACCTCCCGCACCAAGCGCATCGCCCTCGGGGCAGCCTCCGTGCTGACCGCCGGCGCTCTCCTCGGGGTCGGCGCCCAGGGCGCCACCGCCGCTCCCCGCAGCCCCGGCGCCGAGCACAGCGCGAGCACCAGCGGGGACGCCGCCGCCACATCGAATGGCGCATTCCTCGCGTCACTCGCGATGGAGCTCCGCGGCGACCTCTCCCACGGGCAGAGCGGGAACGTTAAGGCCCAGAAGGTGGCTGCCACCATTTCCACGCACGCCGAGCTCTTTGACAGCCTGCCGGCGAACCTGCAGACCGACCTGACCACCCTCAAGGACGCCTCCGGCGCAACCGACCGGGCGGCCGCCGTGGACACCGTGCGCACCACCGCCCTGGCGGGAGGATACGGCGAGGAGATCACGAAGATCGCCGAGGCCGTGCGGGACAACCCGAAGCACCCGCTGACCGCCGCCCTGCGCGCCGCCCTGAGCGGTGACCTCGGGACCAGGTCGGGCACCGCGACGGGCACAACGTCGGCCACCGCATCGGGCACCACGTCGGGCACCGCATCGGGCACCGATCAGGAGGCGGCCGAGGCTGCCGGCCCCTCGGCGACGGAGCTGGCCCTCAAGCTCGCCGACAACCCGGCGCTGCTCTCGAAGTTGCCGGCTGACCTGCAGGCCGACCTGGCCGCGTTGAAGAACGCGCCCGCCGACCAGCAGGAGGCCGCCGCGCAGGCGATCGAAACCGCCGCCCGGAACGGCGACTACGGCACCGTGATCCAGAAGATCGTCGAGCGGGTCCAGGCGCACGCCGCAGCCGGGCCTGACACCGACACCGGTGCCGACGCCGACGCCGACGTTCACGCCGGAAACTAACACCGCAGAACAACGGATGGCCGGAAGCGCACCGCGCTTCCGGCCATCCGTTTCTCCGTGTACTGACCGCCGCCCTACTGCCCGGGGGCCCGGTAGGACGGCCTCTTCTTCGCAGCCTGGTCGAGATCCTCCGGCGTCATGAGCGGCTTCAGCTTCACGGTCACGTTGCCGGTGCCGTTGATCATGAGAGAGAGTGCGGCGACGCTGGCATCGTCCGGCACGTCCAGGACGTCCAGCACATCGGTGTCACCGAAGGCGTAGTAGAAGCATTCCAACGAGCCGCCCACCGATTTGAGGGCGTCGACGAGGGCCTCCCGGCGCTTCGTTCCGCCTTCGCGCATGAGGCCCTTGATGCCCCTGGCCCACGTAGTTCGCTTCGAAAAGAAATTTGGCCATGATCTTTCCTGTCCCGTGACGTTGAGGAGGCGGGCGTGCGACTGTGCCCGACCCCGATGGAGGGAAGGTCCCTGAGGCGGCCCCGGAACGGGACCGCCTCACATCGTAGGTCTGGCCCCACGCTCTGACATCGGTGAGAAGGCCGGGAACCCCTCGGGGTTCCCGGCCTTCTTGTGGGCCGGCTGCTGGTGTGGCTTGTGCTTAGAAGTCCCAGTCCGCGTCTTCGGTGTTGACGGCCTTGCCGATGACGTACGAGGAGCCCGACCCGGAGAAGAAGTCGTGGTTCTCGTCCGCGTTCGGCGAGAGCGCCGACAGGATGGCCGGGTTCACGTCGGTGACGCTCTTGGGGAACATGGCCTCGTAGCCGAGGTTCATCAGCGCCTTGTTGGCGTTGTAGTGCAGGAACTTCTTGACGTCTTCGGTCAGACCGACCTCATCGTAGAGGTCCTGCGTGTACTGCACCTCGTTTTCGTAGAGCTCGTAGACGAGGTTGAAGGTGTAGTCCTTCATCTCGTCGCGACGCTCCTGCGAGGCGGTCTCGAGCCCCTTCTGGTACTTGTAGCCGATGTAATAGCCGTGCACGGCTTCATCCCGGATGATCAGACGGATGAGGTCGGCCGTGTTGGTGAGCTTGGCGCGGCTGGACCAGTACATCGGCAGGTAGAAGCCCGAGTAGAAGAGGAACGACTCAAGCAGGGTCGAGGCGACCTTGCGCTTGAGCGGGTCGTCGCCCTGGTAGTAGTCCATGACGATCGCGGCCTTCTTCTGAAGGTTCACGTTCTCGGTCGACCAGCGGAACGCCTCGTCGATCTCCTTCGTCGAGCACAGGGTCGAGAAGATCGACGAGTAGCTCTTGGCGTGCACGGACTCCATGAACGCGATGTTCGTGTAGACGGCCTCTTCGTGGGGCGTGATCGCATCCGGGATCAGCGAGACGGCGCCGACGGTGCCCTGAATCGTGTCGAGCAGGGTGAGGCCCGTGAACACGCGCATGGTGAGCTGCTGCTCGACCGGAGTGAGCGTGGCCCAGGACTGCACGTCGTTCGAGAGCGGGATCTTCTCGGGCAGCCAGAAGTTGTTGACGAGGCGGTTCCACACCTCGACGTCTTTTTCGTCTTCGATCTTGTTCCAGTTGATCGCGTCAACGTGGGAGACGAGCTTGAGCTTGTCAATCATTGGTTGTTCCTTAGGTGGCAGTTCAGAGTCGATTCAGCAGTCAGGACGCTCACAGCAAACTCACTCAAAGCATGCATGAAACGCAGCCATCAACCTCGGTACCTTCGAGGGCGAGCTGGCGCAGACGGATGTAGTAAATCGTCTTGATACCCTTGCGCCACGCGTAGATCTGCGCCTTGTTGATGTCGCGGGTGGTGGCGGTGTCCTTGAAGAACAGCGTCAGCGAGAGGCCCTGGTCGACGTGCTGGGTGGCCGCCGCGTAGGTGTCGATGATCTTCTCGGCGCCGATTTCGTAGGCGTCCTGGTAGAAGTCCAGGTTGTCGTTGGTCAGGAACGGCGCCGGGTAGTACACGCGGCCGAGCTTGCCTTCCTTGCGGATCTCGATCTTCGAGGCGATCGGGTGGATCGACGAGGTCGAGTTGTTGATGTACGAGATCGACCCGGTCGGCGGCACGGCCTGCAGGTTCTGGTTGTAGATGCCGTGCGCCATGACGGATGCCTTCAGCTCGGCCCAGTCCGCCTGGGTCGGGATGCTGACGCTCGAGGCCTCGAACAGCTCGACGACCCGGGTCGTCGCCGGCGCCCACACCTGGTCGGTGTACTTGTCGAAGAAGGCACCGGAGGCGTAGGTCGAGTCTTCGAATCCGTCGAAGGCGTGGCCGCGTTCGACGGCCAGCTTGTTCGAGGCGCGGAGGGCGTGGAACAGCACCGTGTAGAAGTAGATGTTGGTGAAGTCGATCCCCTCTTCGCTGCCGTAGTACACCCGCTCGCGGGCAAGGTAGCCGTGCAGGTTCATCTGGCCCAGGCCGATGGCGTGCGACTTGTCGTTGCCGTCTTCGATCGACCGCACCGAGGAGATGTGGCTCTGCTCGGAGACCGCGTTGAGGCCACGGATGGCGGTCTCGACGGTCTTACCGAAGTCGGGCGAGTCCATCGACAGGGCGATGTTCATCGACCCGAGGTTGCAGGAGATGTCCTTGCCGATCTTGTCGTACGACAGGTCCTCGTTGTACGTGGTTGGGGTGTTGACCTGGAGGATCTCCGAGCACAGGTTCGACATGTTGATGCGACCCTTGATCGGGTTCGCCGCGTTGACGGTGTCCTCGAACATGATGTACGGGTAGCCGGACTCGAACTGGATCTCGGCGAGCGTCTGGAAGAAGTCGCGGGCCTTCATCTTCGACTTCTTGATGCGCGGGTCGTCGACCATCTCGTGGTACTTCTCGCTGACGGAGATGTCGGCGAACGGCACCCCGTAGACGCGCTCGACGTCGTAGGGCGAGAACAGGTACATGTCCTCGTCCTTCTTCGCCAGCTCGAACGTGATGTCGGGCACGACGACGCCGAGGGACAGCGTCTTGATCCGCACCTTCTCGTCCGCGTTCTCGCGCTTGGTGTCGAGGAAGCGCATGATGTCGGGGTGGTGCGCGTGCAGGTACACGGCGCCGGCTCCCTGGCGTGCGCCGAGCTGATTGGCGTAGCTGAAGGAGTCTTCGAGCAGCTTCATCACGGGGATGATGCCGCTGGACTGGTTCTCGATCTGCTTGATCGGAGCCCCGGACTCACGGATGTTGCTGAGCAGCAACGCGACGCCGCCGCCACGCTTCGACAACTGCAGCGACGAGTTGATGCCGCGCGAGATCGACTCCATGTTGTCTTCGATCCGGAGCAGGAAGCAGGAGACGAGCTCGCCGCGCTGCGCCTTGCCGGAGTTCAGGAAGGTGGGGGTGGCCGGCTGGAAGCGGCCGGCGATGATCTCCTCGACGAGGGAGATCGCGAGCTGCTCGTCGCCCTGGGCCAGGCCCAGCGCGGTCATCACGACGCGGTCTTCGAAACGCTCGAGGTAACGCTTCCCATCGAAGGTCTTCAGCGTGTAGGAGGTGTAGTACTTGAACGCGCCGAGGAAGGTCTGGAAACGGAACTTCTTCGAGTACGCCAGCTGGTTGAGGCTGGTGATGAAGTCGAACGAGTACTGGTCGAGCACGGCCTGCTCGTAGTACTCCTTCTCGACCAGGTAGTCGAGACGCTCACGCAGGGTGTGGAAGAACACCGTGTTCTGGTTGACGTGCTGCAGGAAGAACTCGCGGGCGGCCTCACGGTCCTTCTCGAACTGGATCTCCCCGTTCGGGCCGTACAGGTTGAGCATGGCGTTGAGCGAGTGGTAATCCATCGCCAGGCCGGCTGCCGGGTGAGTCATCGTCTTCACGGCTGTTGCTTCCAAAATTCTTCCAATCCGTCGTGGACGATGCGCACATCATCCGGAGTTCCGAGTACTTCAAATCGATACATGTGCGGGACCTTGCACTTCGCGGCGATGATGTCGCCCGCGACGCAGAAGGCCTCGCCGAAATTCGTGTTTCCCGCGCCGATGACGCCGCGGATGAGCGAGCGGTTGTGCTCGTCGTTGAGGAACCGGATCACCTGCTTGGGCACGGCTCCCTTGGTCTCACCGCCGCCATACGTCGGCACGACCAGGACATAGGGCTCGTCGACCACCAGCGGTTCGTCTCGCGCGTACAGCGGGATGCGCGCGGCGGGGCGCCCGAGCTTCTCGACGAAGCGTTGCGTATTTCCCGATGTGCTCGAGAAGTAGACGATATCGGTCATAGAACACCCCCTGTGTGTGAATCTGAGAAGCTGGCGCGCACACCACCCGGTGCGGAAATCCCTGCGAAAACGACGAGTGGGCCGGCGGCCGGGGCGGTGCTGCTACGCGAGGCGCTGCGCGAGTTCGTTGATCTTGTCGGGGCGGAAGCCCGACCAGTGGTCCTCGTCGGTGATGACGACGGGGGCCTGCAGGTAGCCGAGGGCCTTGACGGCTTCCAGGGCGTTTTCGTCGACCGAGAGGTCGAGGATTTCGTATTCAATTCCCTTGTTGTCCAGAGCGCGATAGGTCGCGGTGCACTGCACGCAGGAGGGCTTGGTGTAGACCGTGATAGCCATGGGAGTGCCTTTCTCGTCGTTCAGGGATCAGTATTCAAACTCAGTATCAAACTCAGTGTCGAACTCAGTGCTTAAAATCGGTTTTCATTGTGAAATCTGAACTTCAAGGCGTGCTGTGTTGAAGTTCAATACTACATCTAGTGATGCGAAATGGGAACGGCCACTACATGCAGTAGTTACAAGTATGTAGTTATCCACCGACATTCCACCGGTTGTACACAGCCCGACGGATGCGAGTGGCCCCACATTACGCGGAGAACGCCGAAGTTATCCACAGGCGGCGGGCCCCCCGAACTGGAGCCTGTGGAAACTCCGGCGGCGTGTCGGAGCGCGTCGGCCGAAGGCCCCGGCCCGCGCGTCGGGGCCCGCGCGGCGGACCGAGCCTCGCGGCGCACCCTGTGGCCGCCGGAGCAGGTTCGAACCTGCGCCGGCGAACCGAACCTGCGCCGCGAGCGGGACGGCTGCCGCAAACGTCAGGCTCTCGGCATCCCCCGCTCCGTGAGGAACCGGTGGAAGCGTTGCGGCGACAGCACCGTCGCCCAGTCCCAGCGGTCGAAACTCCGCACGTGGAAGCGCAGCGCATCCTCACGGCGTTTCTCGGCCCATACGACGTAGCCGGGGTCCCGATCCCCCAGGACCGCGCCGCGCGTATATTTCAGCTTGCCGTCGAACTCGCCGATTTTGCGGATGCGCCGCCAGTAGAAGTCGACCCAGTAGTCGTGTCCCTGCACGTTGGCGAAGCAGGCCTGAAGTTCAGGGACCTCGAACCCCAGCTGGAACATCCGCACCCGGCTGAGCGATTCTCCGGCGTTGGCCGCGAGGCCGTTGCCGAATCTGATGGCCTGCCCCGCCTGGCGGGCCCCGCACCGCGGGTTCACCGCGGCCAGCTCGTCGAACAGGTCCGTCTTGTTCAGGGCGGGCTGCCCACGGATGCCGCGGAGCGCCTCATCCGCGACCCGCTCCTGCTCCACCCGCAGCGCGTGGTCGATCATCGTGACACCCGCCAGGAAGCTCGTGCCGGCCGCGACGTCGACCAGAGTGCGCGCCAGCGAGGTCACCGCGATGCCGTCCCTCACCACCGTGTCCGGGATCGGGGCACCGCGGTGGCTGGTGGTGAACCGGGCCGTGCTGCCTCCCGTGGCGCCCGGATCCATCGTGTGCACCGTGCGGGGCCACGCTCCGATGATCGGCAGCCCGTGCACGACCGCCGCGGACAGGTGGGAGAGCACGAGCGGCCGTTCCGCGGTCGCGGCCGCCGAGAGCACGAACAGGCGGTACCGCTGGTCGGGATCCGCCGTTCGCCACACCTCACCGCGCACATAGATGCCGCGGCGCGTGCGCACCAACTCCCCCGCGCGGGTGAGCGCACCCACCGCACGTGAGGTGAAGCCGGCTTCCCGGAGGGCGGAGTAGGGGATGAGCTCGGCGTGGCCGGCGGTGACGATGTCCAGAAGTCGGGTCATGCCTCACTCTGGGAGCCGCCGGCTGCCGCGCAGGGTCACGGCGCAGCATCCGTGGATAACCCACGGGAATGGCGCCTGTGGATGAATGACCCCCTGGCGGTGCCGGTGCCCGCGCCCGTGGACGGCGGCGCAACCTGTGCTCGCCGGCGCAGGTTCGAACGTGCGCCGGCGACCCGAACCTGCGCCGCGGGATCTTGCGCGCCGCTCGCACCCGGCCACGGACGGCGAAAGGGCCGGCCCCCTGCATGGGAGCCGGCCCTTCCGGGTCTGACTGTTCGTGCTCGCGGTATTGCGGGTGGGTCAGCGACCGCCGGAGCGGCGCTTGTTGTAGACGTCGAATGCGACTGCGGCCAGGAGCACCAGGCCCTTGATCAGCTGCTGGTACTCGGTTCCCACGCCGAGGATGGACATGCCGTTGTTCAGGAGCCCGATGATCAGACCACCGATGATGGCCCCCGTCACGGTGCCGATGCCTCCCGTGACCGCGGCGCCGCCGATGAAGACGGCCGCGATGGCGTCGAGCTCGAAACCGTCACCGGCCTTCGGGTTGGCGAGGTTGAGCTGAGCGGTGAAGATGAGTCCGGCGAGGGCCGCGATCATGCCCATGTTGACGAACAGCAGGAACGTGACCCGCTTGGTCTTGACGCCCGACAACGCGGCGGCGTTGAGGTTGCCGCCGATGGCGTAGACGTGGCGGCCGAAGACGCTGTTCGCCATGACTGCCGCATACACGACGGTCAGGATGCCCAGCACGACGAGCACGATCGGGGTGCCCCGGTAGCTGGCCAGCAGGTACGTGATGTAAAGGATGATCGCGGCGGTGAAGACCAGCTTGACCAGGAACCAGGCGAACGGCTCGTCCTCGACGTCGTACTTCTTGCGGGCGATGCGCGAGCGCACGCCCTGGAGCACGAGCAGCGCCGTCGCCAGCACGCCGATGGCGACCGTCAGCGGTTCGAGCACGCTCGTTCCGCCGCCCAGGTCGGGCAGAAACCCGCTGCCGAGCGCACGGAACTCATCCGGGAAGGGCGAGATCTGCTGGTTCTGCAGTGCGATCTGGGTCAGACCGCGGAACGTGAGCATGCCGGCCAGGGTGACGATGAAGGCCGGTATGCCGAAGTACGCGATCCAGAATCCCTGCCACATGCCGACCGCCGCTCCCAGCACGAGGCACAGGATGATGGCGGCCCACCACGGCACGTTCCACTGGGTGATCATCACTCCCGCCATGGCCCCGGTGAAGGCAACCACGGATCCGACCGACAGGTCGATGTGGCCGGCGATGATGATCATCACCATGCCGACGGCCAGGATCAGGATGTAGCTGTTCTGGACGATCAGGTTGGAGACGTTGATGGGCTTGAGAGTGATGCCGCTGGTCGCCACCTGGAAGAAGATGGTGATCGCGATCAGCGCAATGATCAAGCCAATTTGCCGTAGCTGGCCGCCGAGGTAGTTTAGTGCGGTTTTGAACGCGCTCATCGGTTGTCCTTCGCCCTTTCCTGAGTCATGTGTTGCATAAGGTATTCGGCCGTGGCCTGGCCACGAGGAACGTCGGCCGTGATGCGGCCCTCGAAGATCGTGTAGATGCGATCGCAGATCCCGATCAGTTCGGGCAACTCGGACGAGATGACGATCACGCCCTTGCCTTCATCGGCGAGTTTGTTGATGATGCCGTAGATCTCGTACTTGGCTCCCACGTCGATGCCGCGGGTGGGCTCGTCGAGGATGAGGACATCCGGGTCGGAGAACATCCACTTGGACAGCACGACCTTCTGCTGGTTGCCGCCGGAGAGTTTTCCGGTCAGGGCTTCCACGTTGGGGGCCTTGATGTTCATGCTCTTGCGGTAGCCCTCGGCGATGACCGCCTCCTTGTTGGAGTCCACCCAGCCGTTACGGGCGATCTTCTTCAGGGAGACGAGGGAGATATTGCGCTTGATGTCCTCGATCAGGTTGAGGCCGTAGCGTTTGCGGTCTTCGGTCGCGTAGGCGAGACCGTTGTCGATCGCGGCCGTCACCGTGCTGGTGTTGACCTCGACGCCGTTCTTGAAGACCCTGCCCGAGATGTTGTGACCGTAGCTGTGGCCGAAAACGCTCATCGCCAGTTCGGTGCGCCCGGCGCCCATCAGCCCGGCGATTCCGACGATTTCGCCGGCCCTGACCGTGATGTTGGCACTCTTGACGACCTGGCGCTGGTGGTCGAGGGGGTGGTAGACGTTCCAGTCCGCGACTCGCAGCAGTTCTTCGCCGATGCGGGGCACGTGGTCCGGGTAGCGGCTGCCGAGGTCGCGGCCGACCATGCCCTTGATGATCCGCTCTTCCGAAATGTCATCGGTGTGCATGTCGAGGGTTTCGATCAGCTTGCCGTCACGGATGATCGTGACCTCGTCTGCGACCGCCTTGATCTCGTTCAGCTTGTGGCTGATCATGATCGAGGTGATGCCCTGGCCCTTGAGGTGCTTCATCAGGTCGAGCAGGTTGGCCGAGTCCTCGTCGTTGAGGGCGGCGGTGGGCTCGTCCAGAATGAGGAGCTTGACCTCCTTCGACAGCGCCTTGGCGATTTCCACGAGTTGCTGCTTGCCGACGCCGATGTCGCGCACCTTGGTGATGGGATTGTCCTTGAGACCGACCCGGGCCAGCAGCTTCGCCGCCTCGAGGTTGGTCTTGTTCCAGTCGATCCAGCCGTTGGTCTGCTGCTCATTGCCGAGAAAGATGTTCTCGGCGATGGACAGGTACGGGCTGAGCGCGAGTTCCTGGTGGATGATGACGACTCCGGTGGCTTCGGATTCGTTGATGGATTTGAAGGCGACCGTCTCGTTTTCGAAGACGATCTCGCCGTCGTAGGTGCCGGCCGGGTAGACACCCGACAGCACCTTCATCAGGGTGGATTTTCCTGCGCCATTCTCACCGCAGATTGCGTGAATGTGTCCTCGCTGCACCTCGAGCGACACATCCTGGAGGGCTTTGACTCCGGGGAAGGTCTTCGTGATGCTGCGCATCTCAAGAATATTTGTGGTCACCGTTACTTCTTCTTCCGTGCGGTGAGGAGGAAAGAGGGGGGAGGCAGTGGCGGCGTCTCCGCCGCCACTGCCGGGAGAGAGACCTGCTTACTTGAGGTCTGCCTCGGTGTAGTAACCCGTGTCGACGAGGAGTTCCTTGTAGTTGTCCTTCGTGACGACCTGCGGCGCGAAGAGGAAGGTCGGGACGACCTTCACCTTGTTGTCGTAGCTCGTGGTGTCGTTGACCTCGGGGGTGCGACCGTTGAGCAGGTCGTCAGCCATCTTCACGGCCTCGTCGCCCAGCTGGCGCGTGTCCTTGTAGATGGTGGAGTACTGCTGGCCGGCGATCATGGACTTGACCGATGCAGCCTCGGCGTCCTGACCGGTGACGATCGGCAGGGCGTCGGTGGCGTATCCCGAGCTGGTCAGAGCCGAGATGATGCCGATGGAGAGCCCGTCGTACGGGGACAGGACAGCGTCAACCTTGCTGCCGTCGGAGTACGTGCTGGCGATGAGGTTCTGCATCCGCTTCTGGGCCGTCGCCGGGTCCCAACGCAGCGTGGCAACCTGGGTGAAGCCGACCTGGCCGCTCTTGACCACGAGCACGCCCTTGTCGATGTACGGCTGCAGGGTGTCCATCGCGCCATTGAAGAAGAAGGTCGCGTTGTTGTCGTCGGGGCTTCCGCCGAACAGCTCGACGTTGAACGGGCCGGTCGCGCCGGTTTCCTTGCCGTCCTTGTCCAGAACGCCCAGGCCGGTCAGAAGGCTCGTGGCCTGCTGCACACCGACCTCGTTGTTGTCGAAGGTCGTGTAGTAGTCGACGTTCTTGTTGCCGTTGATCAGGCGGTCGTACGCGATGACCTTGACGCCGGCCTTGCCGGCCTCGTCGAGCTGGTCACTGAGCGCCGTGCCGTCGATCGACGCGATGATGAGAACCTTGGCGCCCTTGGTCAGCATGTTGCTGATCTGCTGCACCTGCTGCGGGATCTTGTCGTCTGCATATTCCAGGTCGACCTTGTAGCCGAGCTTCTCGAGCGAGGCCTTGACGGCGTCGCCGTCCTTGATCCAGCGCTCGCTGGTCTTGGTCGGCATGGCAACGCCGACGAGGGCGCCTTTGCTGGAACCGGCCGAGTCATCCGCGGTGGTTCCGCCGCGGGTTCCGCCGGAGCAGGCGGCGAGGGAGAGTGCGAGTCCGATGGCTGCGATGCCAACGAGGACCTTCTTTGTCTTCACGTAAGTACCTTTCGTGTTTCTGTTATCAGCTTTGATTGCAGGTGAATCCGGAGGGGGACTTCTGGTGGTGCGATGGTGCGTAGTGGTGCTGTGGTGCGGTGGTGCTGTGACTACAGGCCCTGTGCCAGTCGGTAGTAGGCCTGGTTCCAACGCACCTCGCGCGTGAAATCACGCAGGGTGGTGGTCTTATCGATCACGAGAAGCTCGGTGCGAGCGATCTCGGCGAAATCCTGGAACACCTCGATGCCGACGGCTGTCGACATCACGGTGTGGTGGGCGGCGCCGGCCGTGAGCCAGGCCGCAGCGGAGGTGGCGAAGTCCGGTTCCGGGCGCCACACCGCGCGGCCGACCGGAAGCTTCGGCAGCGCCTGGGGCGGCTCGACCACCTCGACCACGTTCGCGGTCAGGCGGAACCGGTCGCGCATATCGCTCATGGCGACCACCACGGCCGGGCCGGGGGCCGCGTTGAAGACGAGGCGCACGGGGTCTTCGCGGCCGCCGATGCCGAGCGGGTGGATCTCCAGCGTCGGCTTCGCGGCGGAGAGTGCGGGGTTGACCTCGAGCATGTGGGCTCCGAGGATGAGCTCCGCGCCGGGAGCGAGATCGTAGGTGTAGTCCTCCATCAGGCTCGCGCCGCCGGGAAGGCCGGACCCCATCACGTTGGCGACGCGCACCAGGACGGCCGTTTTCCAGTCGCCCTCGGCACCGAAACCGTATCCCTGGGCCATCAGGCGCTGCACGGCCAGGCCGGGCAGCTGCTTGAGTGCGCCGAGGTCTTCGAAGTTCGTGGTGAAGGCGCTGAAGCCGCCGGCTTCCAGGAATCCCTTGAGGCCGAGCTCGATCGCCGCGCCGTACCGGAGGGACTCGTGGCGGTCGCCGCCGGCGCGCAGTTCGGGGACCACGTCGTAGAGGTCCTCGTATTCGGCGACGAGGGTGTCGATCGCGGCATCCGTCACCGCGTGCACGGCCTCGGCGAGTTCGTTCACCGGCCAGGTGTTCACCTGCACCCCGAAGCGCAGTTCGGCCTCGGTCTTGTCGCCCTCGGTCACTGCGACGTAGCGCATGTTGTCGCCGAAGCGGGCCAGTTTCATGGTGCGGCTCGCGGCCCAGCCGGCGGCGGCACGGGTCCAGGTGCCGATGCTCCCGGTGACGACCGGGTTGGACACGTGGCCCACGACGGTCTTGCGCGACACGCCGAGCCGGGTCTGGATGTAACCGAACTCCCGGTCGCCGTGCGCGGCCTGGTTCAGGTTCATGAAGTCGAAGTCGATCTCGCTCCAGGGCAGTTCCACGTTCGCCTGGGTGTGCAGGTGCAGCAGCGGCTTGGCCAGTGCGTCCAGGCCCGCGATCCACATCTTCGCCGGCGAGAACGTGTGCATCCACGCGATCAGGCCGATCACGCTGTCGTCCGAGTTCGCGTCCAGGGCGGCGCGGCGGATGGAGTCGGAGTCTTTCAGGACCGGCTTCCACACGACGCGAACCGGGATGTCGCTCGAGGCGTTCAGGGCGTCGGCGATGGCCCGGGACTGCTCGGCGACCTGCCGCAGGGTCTCCTCGCCGTAGAGGTTCTGACTGCCGGTGAGGAACCAGACCTCGTAGGTGTCGAGGGTGTCGGTGAGAGTAGCCATTACGTGAGTGCTCCTTGCGGTGCTTGACCGTAAACGTTCTGATAGCGGTTGAAGAGGGAATCGATCGCCTCTTGGGGGATGGGGATGAGTTCCCCGCCGAGGCGGGCGAGGTGCACGGTGCGGGCGACGTCTTCGACCATCACGGCGGCTTTGACCGCGTCGCGGGCGTCCTTGCCGATGGTGAACGGCCCGTGATTCTGCATCAACACGGCCCGGGACCGGTGACCGGTCAGCGCCTCGACGATGCCGCGGCCGATGGTGTCGTCGCCGATGATGGCGAAGCGTCCCACCGGGATCGGGCCGCCGAATTCGTCCGCCATGGCCGTGATCACGCAGGGGATCTCCTCGCCGCGCGCCGCCCAGGCCGTGGCGTAGGTGGAATGGGTGTGCACGACGCCGCCGACGTCCGGCATGTTGCGGTACACGTAGGCGTGCGCGGCCGTGTCGCTGGACGGCGCACGGTCAGACCCGGGGGTGTCGGGGATGACGTTGCCGTCGAGGTCGCAGACGATCATGTTCTCCGGTGCGAGATCGGCGTAGTCGACGCCGCTGGGCTTGATCACGAACAGGTCAGCGCCCGGGACACGGCCGGACACGTTTCCGCCCGTCCAGACCACGAGCCCGTTGCTGGTCAGCTCGGTGTGCAGGCGCGCGATCTCGTCGCGGACCCGTGCGATGGCAACCTCGATCCGGGGGCCGAAGGAGCTCATGCGGAGACCGCCGAGGTTTCCAGCGAGGCGCCGGCGTCACGCTTGAGGGCCTTGAGTCGGTGCATGACGTCGTTCGTGCCGCGACCGAAGTAGTCGTGCAGGAGCGAGTACTCGGCGAACAGCTTGTCGTACGCCGCGGCCGACTCTTCGTTGGGCGTGTACACGTTCTTGTTGAGCTTGCCCATGGCCTGGCCGGCCGCGCGCACATCGGGATAGGCGCCCGCGGCGACGGCCGCGTGGATCGCCGAGCCCAGCGCCGGGCCCTGCTCGCTGGCGATCGTGGAGATCGGCAGGCGCAGGATGTCGCTGTAGGTCTGCATCAGGAAAGCGTTCTTGAGCAGGCCTCCCGCGACGATGAACTCGGTGACGGGGACGCCGCTCGAGTTGAACGTCTCGACGATCGTGCGGGTGCCGAAGGCGGTGGACTCGAGCAGTGCCCGGTAGATCTCCTCGGTGCGGGTGGTCAGCGTCATGCCGAGAACCAGGCCGGAGAGTTCGTGGTCGACCAGCACCGAGCGGTTGCCGCTGTGCCAGTCGAGGGCGATCAGTCCGTGGCCGCCGACGGGCTGGTCCTTGATCAGTTCGGTCAGGTACTGGTGCACGCTCAGGCCCGCGGCGGCCGCCTCCGTGAAGTACCGGGCGGGAACCTGGTTGTTCACGTACCAGGCGAAGATGTCGCCGACCCCGGACTGGCCGGCCTCGTAACCGTAGAGCCCGGAGACGATGCCGCCGTCGACGACGCCGCACATACCGGGCACCTCGGCGAGGTGGTCGGAGTTCATCACGTGGCAGGTCGAGGTGCCCATGATGGCCACCATCTGGCCGGGCAGGACGGCTTGGGCGGCCGGACCGGTAACGTGCGCGTCGACGTTGCCGACGGCGACGGCGATGCCCTCCGGCAGGCCGGTCCAGGCTGCGGCCTCGGCGGAGAGGGTGCCGGCGGATGCGCCGAGCTGGCCGATCTCGTGCGCCACCTTGTCGGTGGCGAACCGCGTGAACCCGGGGTTCAGCGCGGCGAGGAAATCCTCGCCGGGGTACGCGTCATCCTGCAGAATGCCCTTGTAACCGGCGGTGCACGCGTTCCGCACGTACTGGCCGGTGAGCTGCCAGACGATCCAGTCGGCGGCTTCGACCCAGTGGTCCATCCGGTTGTACAGCTCGGGGTCTTCCTCCAGCAGTTGCAGGCCCTTGGCGAATTCCCACTCGCTCGAGATCAGCCCGCCGTAGCGCGGCAGCCAGCTCTCGCCGCGTTCGGCGGCGAGCTCGTTGATGCGGTCGGCCTGGCGCTGCGCGGCGTGGTGCTTCCACAGCTTCACGTAGGCGTGCGGGCGGTCGGCGTATTCCGGCAGCTCGTTGAGGGGGGTGCCGTCGGCGAGGACGGGAACCATGGTGCAGGCCGTGAAGTCGGTGCCGACACCGATGACGCGGGCCGGGTCGATGCCCGCGTTCGCGACGGCGGCGGGGACGGCGCTCTTGAGCACGTCCACGTAGTCCTGCGGAACCTGCAGGGCCCACTCCGGCGGCAGGGCGGCGCCCGTGGCGGCGAGGGTCGTGTCCATCACGGCGTGCGGGTAGTCCAGGACGGCGGAACCGAGCTCGACGCCGTCGGAGACGCGAACGACGACCGCGCGGCCGGAGAGGGTTCCGTAGTCGATCCCGATGACGTATGAATTGACGTCTGCATGCGCATCCGGCTGCTCGGTGATTCCCACGGAATCGACTCCTTCGTCTCGCTGGTGGTGCTCGTGCCGGAGTCGTTCTCCCGGTCATGTGCCGGTCAAATGTGAACGGTCACATTTGCCTGTCTCATGTTAGCTCTCCCCATGGCGCAGTTGTCAAGTCCCAACCTGGGGCCGATATTCAACCGTTTCCGACGGGCGCGGAGAGGGGCGGCCGGGGCGGGCCGGAGTTACGCGGGAGTTACCGGACGGGCGGGGCCGTCGACGCGCGCACGATGAACCGGGGCATGATCGACTGTTCGGCCACGGGTTCGTGGCCCGCCAGGTCTTCGAGCAGGGCGGCGACGCAGCGTCGGCCCAGTTCGGCGAAGTCCTGGCGCACGGTCGTCAGCGGGGGCCAGAAATGAGCCGCTTCGGGGATGTCGTCGAAGCCAACGATGCTGACATCCCGCGGAAGTTCGAGGCCGGCGTCGCGCGCCGCATGCATCAGACCGAGGGCCATCTGGTCGTTCGAGGAGAAGATCGCCGTGAAATCCAGGCGCCCGAACAACTCGCGTCCGGCGTAGTAGCCGAAGTCCGCGGTCCAGTCGCCGAGGATCGGCGCTGTGGTCGGCACATCCATGGCGCCCATCTCATCGAGGAACCCGCGCATCCGCGCTTCGGCCTCGATCCAGTCCTGCGGGCCGGCGAGGTGGTAGATGCGCCGGTGGCCCAGGTCGATCAGGTGCCGGGTCGCCAGCCGCGCGCCCGCAATCTGGTCGACGGACAGGGCGTGGCCGTCTTGACGGCCCCCCGATTGCAGCGACACGTAGGGAACCGTGATCGACAGCTGCTCGAGAACGTCGAAGACCCGCACCTGGGGCGCGATCACGACCAGACCCTCGATCCCCTGGAGCATCAACTGCACCAGGGCCGCTTCGATCGACTCGTGGTCGTCGGCGGCCAGGTTGGCCGTGTTCACGTAGTAGCCGGCCTCCTGCGCCGCCTCCTGGATCGCGGCGATACTGCTGGCCGGACCGTACTCGGAACTCTGGGCGGTCAGGATGCCGATCGTGCGGGAACGGCCGCGGGACAGGGCCCGCGCGGCCCGGTTCGGCTGGTACTGCAGGTCTTCCATGACCTGCAGCACCTTCGCCCGGGTCGAGTCACGGAGACTGGGGTGGTTGTTGAGCACGCGTGACACAGTCTGGTGGGACACCCCGGCGAGACGTGCGACGTCTCTGATGCTGGGGGCGCGCACTTTGGGTGGCTTGCCTGTCACGTAACGACCTTGTTCACATGTGCACGGTCACAATTGTGATCGCACATCCAGTATGCACGTCCGGCGGGGTTTCAAGTGACTCCGATGTGACAGTCACATGGACCGCCGAGACGGGCCTGGCCCGCGGCAGCACAGGCAAAGCGGGTCAATGCCATCAGCGGCATGCAAGGCGATCAGGGATTCAGCAGCGAGCATGCAGACTCAAGAACAGACGGCCGCCAACGTTGCCGGCGGCCGCCAACAGCTGCCGGATCAGAGTGCGGCGAGGGCCCCGTCGATGTCGTCGATGAGGTCGGCGACGTCTTCGATACCGACGGAGAGACGGATGATGTTGTCCGCCACCTCCAGCTCGGTGCCGCGGACGGATGCGTGCGTCATCTCCGAGGGGTAGTTGACCAGCGACTCGACCCCGCCGAGGGATTCGGCCAGCTGGAAGAGGTGGGTGGACTCGGCGAACGTTCGGGCCGCGGCCGCGCCGCCCGCGAACGCGATCGACAGCATCCCGCCGAAGCCGCTCATCTGCTTCTTCGCCAGCTCGTGGCCGGGGTGGCCGGGCAGGCCCGGGTAGTAGACCCGGTCGATCGCCGGGTGAGCCTGCAGGTGTTCGGCGATGGCCTGGGCGTTGCTGCAGTGGCGGTCCATCCGCACCGAGAGGGTCTTGATTCCGCGCACGGTGAGCCAGGCATCCATCGGGGCCGACACCGGGCCGGCGGCGAACTGCAGGAACTGCGCTTTCTCGGCGAGCTCGTCGTCGTTGATGATCAGGGCGCCGCCGAGCACGTCGGAGTGGCCGCCGAGGTACTTGGTGGTCGAGTGCACGACGACGTCGGCGCCGAAGGCCAACGGATGCTGCAGCGCGGGCGAGGCGAACGTGTTGTCCACGATCACGGTCACGCCGTAGCGGTGCCCGATCTCGGCCAGCGCGGTGATGTCGCTGATCTTCATCAGCGGGTTGCTGGGCGTCTCCACCCAGAGGATCTTCGTCTCGCCCGGAATGATGGCCTCTTCGACGGCGGCGAGGTCGCTCATCTCCACGGTCGAATGGAGGATGCCCCAGGCGCCGTGCACCCGGTTGATCAGGCGGTGGGTGCCGCCGTAGACGTCGTTGCCGAGCACGATGTGGTCGCCCGGAGCCAGGAGCGCGCGCAGGATGGTGTCCTCCGCGGCGAGCCCGCTGGCGAAGGACAGTCCGTGCTTGCCGCCCTCGAGCGCGGCCAGCAGGGTCTCCAGCACGGTACGGGTCGGGTTGCCGCCGCGGCTGTATTCGTAGCCGCCCCGAAGGTGCCCGATGCTCTCCTGCACATACGTGGAGGTCTGGTAGATGGGCGGGATCACGGCGCCGGTCGTCGGGTCGAATTCCTGCCCGGCATGGATGGCGATGGTGTCGAAGTTGGGGGTGCGAGCCATTGGGTCTTCCTTATTCATGCTGTTCGTTTGTCTGACTGTCATGTGTCTGACGGTTGTGTGCCTGTTTACACGCTCAGGTAGGTGAGCAGGTCGTGGCGGGTGATGACGCCCAGGGGCTTGCCGCCGTCGGTGACGAGCAGCGCATCGTGTCCGGTGAAGGCGGCCCGCGCGGTGGCGACCGGCTCGTTCACGCCGATCAGAGGCAGGGAGTCGGCCACGAACTCGCCCACGCGATCGGCCAGCTGCGCCTCGCCGGAGAAGACCAGCTCCATCAGGCGGCGTTCGTCGATCGCGCCGACGACCTCCCCCATCACGACGGGCGGTTTGGCGGTGAGGACCAGCACCCGGGACACACTGGACTCGGTCATCACGCCGATGGCGTCGCGCACGGTCGCGCTCGGGTGCACGTACACGAAGGGCGGCAGCGTGCCGGTCTTGGATTCGAGCAGGTCGGCGACCGTGTTCCCGGCCGGGGCGTTGGTGAAACCGTAGCTGCGCATCCAGCCGTCGTTGAAGATCTTGCCGAGGTAGCCGCGGCCGCCGTCGGGCAGAAGCACCACGATCGTGTCGTCCGCGCTGAGGGTCGTCGCCGCGCGGAGGGCGGCGACGACGGCCATGCCGCTCGATCCGCCGACCAGGATGCCCTCCTCGAGGGCAAGCCGGCGGGTCATCGCGAACGACTCGGCGTCGGAGACGGCGATCACCTCGTGCACCACGGACGGGTCGTAGGCGGCGGGCCAGAAGTCCTCGCCCACACCCTCGACCAGGTACGGCCGGCCGGTGCCGCCGGAGTAGACCGAGCCCTCGGGGTCCGCGCCGATGATGCGCACGGTGTCGCCCGACACCTCGCGCAGGTAGCGGCCGGTGCCGGTGATGGTGCCGCCGGTTCCGACGCCCGCGACGAAGTGGGTCACCCGGCCGTCGGTGTCGCGCCAGATCTCTGGCCCGGTCGTCTCGTAGTGGCTGAGCGGCCCGTTCGGGTTCGCGTACTGGTTGGGCTTGAATGCGCCCGGGATCTCACGGGCCAGACGGTCCGAGACGCTGTAATAGGAGTCGGGGTGATCAGGGGCGACGGATGTCGGGGTCACCACGATCTCGGCGCCGTACGCCGTGAGCACGTTGCGCTTGTCCTCGCCTACCTTGTCGGGCAGCACGAACACGCACCGGTAGCCGCGCTGCTGGGCGACGAGCGCCAGCCCCACGCCGGTGTTGCCCGAGGTCGGCTCGACGATGGTGCCGCCGGGCAACAGGTGCCCCTCGCGCTCGGCGGCGTCGATGATGCGCGTCGCGATGCGGTCCTTCGACGAGCCGCCCGGGTTGAGGTACTCGAGCTTGACGAGCACGGTGGCGCTGACGCCGTCGGTCACCTTGTGCAGTTTGACCAGGGGGGTGTCGCCGATGAGGTCGAGGATGGTGTCGGCAATTTTCATGGAGTGTCCTTCGTCATGGTGTCGCGCCGTTTCTCACTCGCCGCGCGGCCAAGGCTGCACGCGCCGGCTGTGCGCAAATCTACGGAAACGCGAGGTCGTGTGGGATTACCGGGGTCGGCCAGCGACGATCACACCGCGGACACGACATCAAAACGAGCACGATCCCAACTCTAGCGAAGCGTGCTCGGGGTCACCAGATGCGGCCGCCGCGTGCCCGGCGCAGGCCGGACGCAGGACGGGCGCAGGCCAGGCGCCTCCGGGCACCAGGCCCACGCGGGCTGCGTAGAATCGCGATCATGATGAAAGCCTCCCGTGCCCGTTGATGATAGTTCGCCGGGCGACGTCGGTGCGCCCATCGTCGATGCGACGGATGCCCCGCGCTCGCCCCACGAACGGAGGCGCCTGGCCTGGAACCGTCGGTTCGGACTCGCCCTGGGCGTGCTCGGCGCCGTGGGCGTGAGCGCCCTGCTCGTCTCGTCGGTGCTCGCCCCCGCGAGCGCGCCGGGAGAGCCGGCCGGCACCACCGGAGCCGGAGCCACCGGAGTCGGTGGCACCGAGACGCCGGGCGCACCCTCGGGCGGCCCTTCCGGTGCCACGACCGAGGCGACCCCGATCGTCGGGCTGGAGACGTACTTCAATGAACCGAGCCACGTCACGACCTCCGTCACCTACCCGCAATCCCCGCCGACCGGCGGCCCGCACAGTCCCGTCTGGCTGGACTGCGGGGCCTACGACCGGGCCGTGCCGAAAGAGAACGCGGTGCACTCCCTCGAGCACGGCGCGGTCTGGGCCACCTACGACCCGGCCCTCGCCCCGGTCGACGTCGCGGCGCTTCGCGCCGCCCTGCCCGGCGACCACGTCATTGTGTCGCCCTACCCCGGGCTGGGCTCACCGATCGTGCTGACCACCTGGAATGTGCAGCTGCGGCTGGAATCGGCCGCCGACCCGCGCATCCCGGCCTTCGCCGCCGCCTACCTGAACGGTCCGACCGCCCCGGAGCCGGGCGAGTCCTGCTCCGGCGCCCTCGCCGCCCCCGGAAAGGTCGGCTAGCCGGCCGCGCTCTCCGCGGGGCGTCCTCCGCAAGATGTACCTCTCCGCGGGGCGTCCTCCCTGCGGGGCGCACCTCTCCGCGGGGCGTATCTCTCCGCGGGGCGCACCTCTCCGCGGGGAGTATCTCTCCGCGGGAGGCCGACCCCTCCAAGCGCGGCGACACTCGCGGCGCACCTTCGGCACGCGGGCGCACGCTAGAACATGCGCCCGCGGCTCAAGGGTGCGCCGCGAGAACTGGAGAGGGGCGAGTGGCGAGGCGGGAGAGGCGAGAGGGGCGAGTGGCGAGGCGAGAGAGGCGAGGGGCGAGGCGGGCGACGGATGCCGCGGGCCACCCCGCGAGCGCGCCGGGAGAGCCGGCCGGCACCTACTCGGCGAGGAGCGGCGACGACGACGTGCTCTGCTCCGAGTACAGCCGGGCGTAGACGCCGTTCGCCGCAAGCAGCTCGGAGTGGGTGCCGCTCTCCACGATCCGGCCGGCGTCGACGACGAAGATCACGTCCGCGGCCACGATGGTCGAGAGCCGGTGCGCGATGGCGATGGTCGTGCGCCCGCGGGACGCGGTGTCGAGGGCCGCCTGCACGACCCGCTCCGAGATGGCGTCGAGGGCGCTGGTGGCCTCGTCGAGGATGAGCACTTCCGGGTTCTTGAGCAGCACGCGGGCGATCGCGATCCGCTGCTTCTCGCCGCCGGAGAGACGATAACCGCGCTCCCCCACGACGGTGGCGTACCCCTCGGGGAAGGACGCGATCGTGCCGTGGATGCTCGCGGACCGGGCCGCGGCCTCGAGTTCGGCATCCGTGGCATCCGGTTTCGCGTACCGCAGGTTCTCGGCGATGGTCGCGTGAAAGAGGTAGGTCTCCTGGCTGACGATGCCGATGTGGGAGACCAGGGACTCCTGGCGCAGGGCGCGTACGTCGACGCCGGAGAAGAGCACGCGGCCGGCCGACGCCTCGTAGAACCGGGGGATCAGGTAAGAGACGGTGGTCTTGCCGGCCCCGGACGGACCGACGAAGGCCGCGAACTGTCCCGGCTCGATCGCGAAGGATACGTGGTCGAGGGTGGGCCGCGAGTCCGGGGAAGAGTCCGGGTAGGCGAACGTGACGTTGTCGAATTCGACCCGGCCGACATCCGTGCCGCTCGTGGGCACCTCGGCGGCCTCCGCGGCGTCACTGATCGCCGGCTTCAGGTCGAGGTACTGGAAGATGCGGGCGAACAGGGCGCTCGAGGTCTGCAGGTCGAGGGTGACCCGCATCAGCCCCAGCAGCGGGAACAACAGCCGGGACTGCACGGTCGTGAACGCGACGATCGTGCCCGGGGTGATGTCGGTCGTGCCGCCGGCCATCAGCAGGCCCGCGAACAGGTAGACGATCGCGGGGATGCTGGAGAGGAAGATGCTGACCATCGCGAAGAACCACTGGCCGCTCATCTGCTGGCTGACCTGCAGCCTGACCTGGTTGTCGTTCTCGTCGGAGTACCGGCGGATCTCGGTCGGCTGACGGGTGAAGCTCTTGGAGAGCAGGATTCCGGACACGCTCAGCGTCTCCTGGGTGATGGCCGTCATGTCGGACAGCGATTCCTGCGTCTTCGCCGCGATCCGGGCGCGCACCTGGCCGACCCGGCGCTGCGCGATCACCAGGATGGGCATCAGGACGACGGCGACGATGGCCAGCTGCCAGCTCAGCAGGAGCATGGCCACCAGGGACGCGATCACGGTCACGACGTTGCCGAGCAGGCTCGAGATGGTGTTGGTGAGCACGCTCGCGACGCCGCCCACGTCATTCTGCAGCCGGGACTGGATGACGCCCGTCTTCGTCCGGGTGAAGAAGCTCAGCTCCATCGCCTGGAGGTGGGTGAACAGGCGCACCCGGAGCGAACCCATCACGGAGTTGCCGACGGTGGCGGTCAGCCAGGTCTGCCAGACACCGAGCAGCTGCGACCCCAGGTAGATGGCGATCATCAGGCCCACGAGCACGGCGAGCCGCCGCACATCGGGCGCGCCGCCGGGCGGGAAGAGCCCCTCGTCGAAGGCCCTCTGCACCAGCAGGGGCGGCACGACCGAGAGTCCGGCACTGATGAACACCAGCACCACGGTCACGATCAGCGCGGTGCGGTGCGGGGCGAACAGTCCGGCGATCCGGCCGAGCAGGTTCGGGATGCGCGGGGCCTCGGCATTCTCGGCCCGCTGTGCCACGGCGTCCCCACCGCTGACCCGGCCTCGTCGCCCGCCACCACCGCCGTGCATTCCACTCATGGCTTCACTCTAAACTCCCGGCGATCCCCGGCCGCCCCCGGTCGGCGGCTTCACAGTCCCGCCACACGACTGTGCCCGTTCCGGTCGACCGCGGCCGGCAGAACGGGCACAGTCGACCGGAACGGGCACGGTCGGTGATCAGGTGGGGCAGTCGGGCTACCCCTTGGTCGAGCCGGCCAGCAGGCCGCGCACGAAGTAACGCTGCAGGGAGAAGAAGACGAGCAGCGGAACCAGGATGGAGATGAACGCGCCGGCCGTGAGCAGGTGCCAGTCCTGACCCCGGGTGCCGGTGATCTCGGCCAGCAGCTTGGTCATCGGGGCGACCGCGCCGTCCGCGAAGATCAGCGCCACCAGCAGGTCGTTCCAGACCCAGAGGAACTGGAAGATGGCGAAGGATGCGATCGCCGGCATGGTCAGCGGCAGCACGATCCGGAAGAAGATCTGCCCGTGCCCCGCGCCGTCGACCCGCGCCGCTTCGATCACGTCGGCGGGGATCTCCGACACGAAGTTGTGCAGCAGGTAGATGGCCAGCGGCAGGGCGAACATGGTGTGCGCGATCCAGACCTGGGAATAGCCGCCGGCGTCGCTGATCGACGTGACCACGGGGATTCCGAAGATCGAGCCCTGCGAGAAGAACTTCAGCAGCGGCACGAGGGCCATCTGCAGCGGCACGATCTGCAGTGCGAACACGGCGATGAAGAGCACGTTCTTGCCGCGGAAGTCGATCCAGGCGAACGCGTAGGCCGCGAGGCTCGCGATGATCAGCGGCAGCAGCGTGGCCGGGAGGGTGATCGCGATCGAGTTGATGAACGCGCCCGCGAGGTTCAGCTGGCTGTTTCCGGCCTGGAGCACCTGAGAGTAGTTGTCGAGGGTGAGGCCCCAGTTCTGGAAGAGGGTCCACCAGCCGGTGGTGCGCACCTCCTGGGCCGGGCGGAACGACGAGACGAACAGCCCGAAGGTGGGGACGGTCCAGAGCACGGCGATCAGCAGGGCCGCGACCGTCGCACCGCGACTGGTCAGGCGCTTCTTGGTTCGCTTGGCCGGTGCCTCCAGGCGTTTCTCGCCCTGGCGGAGGTGGTTCCTGGTGGTCGGGTCCGGAACTTCAACAGGCAGTACGGCGCTCATCGGATTTCCCTCTGCTTCTGGATCTGGCGGGCGTTGTAGATGACGATCGGCAGCACCAGCAGGAACAGGATCACGGCGAAGGCGGCGGAGCGGCCCTGCTCGAAGTTCTTGAACTGCGTGTACATCTCGTTCGCGATGACGCTGGTGTCGTTGGCGCCTGCCGTCATGGTCCGCACGATGTCGAAGACCTTGAGGGAGGCGATGGAGATCGTGGTCAGCACCACGATCAGGGCGCTACGGATGCCGGGCACGGTGACGTTGGTGAACTTCTGCCACGGGTTGGTGCCGTCGAGTTCCGCGGCCTCCAGCTGCTCGGCCGGCACGCCCTTGATGGCGGCGGAGAGCACGACCATGGCGAATCCGGTCTGCACCCAGATCAGAACGATGATCAGGAAGACCGTGTTCCACGGTTCGTTGGCGAGGAAGTCGACCGGCTGGCCGCCGAACCAGACCACGACCTGGTTGAGCAGGCCGATCTGGTTCTGGCTGGCCGGGCGGGCCGTGTAGACGAAGCGCCAGATGATCGACGCCCCGACGAAGGAGATGGCCATGGGCATGAAGACCATGATCTTGAAGTACTTCTCACCGCGGCTCTTATCGATGAAGACCGCGTAGGCCAGTCCGGCGATCGTCGACACGAGCGGGGCTATGAGCACCCAGACGATCGTGTTGAGCACCGTGCGGATCGCCTCGGGCTGGGTGAACACCCAGATGAAGTTGTCGAATCCGATGAACGCTGTTCCGCGGGAGTTCATGAACGCCTGCACCGTGGTCTGGATGGTCGGGATGACCAGGCCGATGATGAGCAGCAGGATGGCGGGCGAGAGGAAGCCGAAGAGCTGGAAGAGATAGCCGGCGCCGGCCCGTGACCGGTAGTCGACGATGAAGAACACCCCGCCGAGGACGGCGGCGGCGGCGGTGGCCCACCAGTACGAACCGGCGGCCAGCAGGATGAGCATCGGTGCCAGCACACAGACGGCCAGCCGGATGACGGTGTACAGGGTGCCCTTGCGCGGGGCGATTTCGACGAAGAACAGGATCGCCCCCACCAGCGCGACGAACGCGAAGATGATGATCGGGACTTGCGCGAGGGCGGGCAAGCCAGCGAGCCAGGAAAGAAATGCTGACATAGGAAACCTCTCGAGTACGACTGTGGACTCACAGTGTTCGCTGGTGGCGCTGCGAAAACTTAACGCAACGGTACACCGGCACCCGAGCGCGGCCGCCCTTCTGTTGTGAAGGGCGGCCCGCCCTGTTCTGGTTGTTGGTGCAACTGCTGTAGTGCGACTGCTGTGGTGCGGGTGGTGCTAGCGAACGGCCGAGATTAGCTCGACGGCCAGCCGGCTTCGATGCTCGTGAGCACCTCGTCGGTCGGGGTTCCGTTGATCCAGTTGACCATGCCCTTCCAGAACGTTCCCGAGCCGACCGAGCCGGGCATCAGGTCCGAACCGTCGAAGCGGAAAGTGGTCTTCGGGTCCTGAAGGATCTTGATGGCTTCCTGCAGGATCGGGCTCTTCGCGTTGGCCGGGTCAAGACCCGAGTTGGCGCTGATGACCCCACCGAGGCTGACGCGGCTGTTCGCCCAGTCGGCGCTGGAGAGGTACTCCTGCACCTTCTGGGTGTCGGCGTCGTCCGCGAACGCGGCGACGATCTCGCCACCACCGGTCACGGCCTGGCTGCCGGCTTCTTCACCCGGGGTGATGAAGGCCCAGACGTCGCCGTCGGGTCCGACCTTGCCGCCGGCATCCGTGATGAAACCGTCGAAGAAGGATGCCTGGTGGTGCAGGGCGCAGGTTCCGTCGGCGAGCGGGGCTGCCACGTCACCGAACGGAGTGCTGTTGATGGAGCGGACGTCGCCGAATCCGGCGTTGACGTAGGCCGGGTTCTGCAGGATCTCGCCCACGGAGTCGAACGCCTTCTTGATGGCGGGATCCGTGAACGGGATCTCGTTCTTAATCCACTTGTCGTAGGTCTCCGGTCCGGCCTGGCGCAGGACCAGGTCCTCGACCCAGTCCGTTCCCGGCCAGCCGGTGGCGTCGCCGGAGCCGAAGCCCGCACACCACGGGGCGGCGCCGGTCTTCTCCTGGATCGTCTTCGTCACGGCGAGGAGGTCAGCCCAGGTCTTGGGAACCTCGACACCCCACTCCTTGAACTTGGCCGGCGAGTACCAGATGAAGCCCTTGACGCTGGCCATCAGCGGCGCGCCGTACAGGGTGTCCCCGACCGTGCCGTAAGCCTTCCAGTCCGCGGACCAGTACTTGTCGACGTTGGCCTCGACGGCCTTCGGGGCCGGCTTGAGGTAGTCACGGCTGGCGAGGTCCGCCATCAGGCCGGGCTGCGGGAAGATGGCGATGTCGGGAGCGTTGCCGCCCTGGGCCCGGATCGCGATCTGGGTTTCGAACTCTTTCGACGCTTCGTACTGAATGTCGATCTTGTTCTCTTTTTCCCAGCCGGCCCAGGACTCTTCGAGCAGTTTTGCCTCGGTGTCGCCGATGGTCCCGTAGACCGTGACGGTTCCGTCACCGGCTGCGCCCGCATCGGTCGTCGTGCTGCCGGGTCCGCCGGAACAGCCGGCCAGGGTCAGACCGGCGATCGCCGCAATGGCGATTGGTGCTGTGAAACGGCGGTGCAGGGATGACCGCATATTTCCTCCTCATTGAGTGTTGGCGGTGTTCGCGTGGTCTTGCCCAGGGACACCGGGGTGCTGCAGGTGCTGGAAACGGTCAGATAGGGAACCGGTTCCACACCATAAGTTACGGCACCGTTCGGAGAATCGCAAGAGCATTGGGGTTACGAAATGGCAAAGATCGGTCCGATGGGCCACGAAATAGCCCTGAACAGGCCAACAAGCGCCCAAACCCATTCAGCTCAGTTCGATCCCGAATGGAACCGGTTCCATACTGCCCGGGGAGGCGCTAGTCTGAAATCCGGGTCCAAGGACGGAGGCTGGAATGAGATCGATTGCGGATGTCGCGCGTCTCGCCGGCGTCGCCAAAGCCACCGCTTCCCGCGCCCTCAGCGGTCGCGGGTACGTGTCCGAGGAGACCCGGTCGAAGGTCGTCGCCGCGGCCAAGGAGATCGGCTACGTCGCCTCCCCCAACGCGGCCAGCCTGGTCACCGGGCGTACGAAGAGCATCGGCGTGATCATCCCCTTCATCAGTCGCTGGTTCTTCTCCGAGGTGCTCGAGAGCCTGGAACAGGCCCTCCTCGAAGAGGGCTACGACATGACCCTCTACAACCTGCCGGCCGCGTCGAAAGAACGCGACAGCGTCTTCGAGTACTTCCTCGCCCGCAAGCGATTCGACGGGGTGATCTCTGTCGGAGTCGCCCTCAGCGACGCCGAAGTCGACCTCCTGCACCGCCTCGGCCGCCCGCTGGTGGGCATCGGGGGCCCGATCCGTGGCGTGCACACCATCGCGATCGACGACGTGGCCTCGGCCCGGCTCGCCACCGAGCACCTGCTCAGCCTCGGCCACAAGGACATCCTCCACATCGGCGGCAGCGAGGCCGACGAGATGGACTTCAAGGTGCACAGCAACCGCCGCACCGGCTTCGCCTCGGCGATGAACGAGGCGGGTCTGTCCACCGAGGGCAGTTTCTACGCCTGCGAATTCACGCTGCCCGGCGGCTACGGCGTGGGGCTGGCCGTGCTCGGCGACCCCCGCACCCGGCCGACGGCGGTGTTCGCCGCCTCCGACGAGATCGCCATCGGCGTGATCGTCGCCGCCCGGGAACTGGGGATCCAGGTGCCCGCCGACCTGTCCGTGATCGGGATCGACGGGCATCCGTACGCCCAGATGTTCCGGCTGACCACCCTAGAACAGCATCCGCGGCGCCAGGCCCGGCTCGCCGTGGTGTCGCTCCTGGCCGAGCTGGAGAGCCCGACGGACACGGATGAGGCGAATCACCTGACCGTGCTGTCCGTGAACCTGGTCGTCCGTTCGAGCACCAGCGGGCCCCGGCAGCCGCTCGGCGCCTGAGCCGCCCCGCACCCGAGCCGCACCGCGCTCAGCTGTCGCCGGCGCCGATGGCCTCGGCTTCCTCCAGCCGGTCGACGACCCCGTTCGCCCGGTGCAGCTGCGCGCGCCCCAGCAGCAGGATGGCCACGGCCACCAGTACGGCGGCCGCGGCCGCGAAGAACGGCGCCGCCGGCCCGAACGCGGCGGCGAGCAGCGTCGCGGCGGGCGGCGCGAGGGCCCCGCCGAGGAACCGCACGCCGGAATAGGCGGACGACGCGACCGCTCGCATCAGGTCCGTGGCCTCCATCACGCACTCGGTCAGCACCGTGTTCAGCACGCCGAGCAGCAGCCCGCCGACGATGACGCAGACGACCAGGCCGGCCGCCGAGCCGCTCACCAGGGCCGCGGCGACCAGGTCGAGCGCCAGCAGCGGCAGCACGGCCGCCAGCACATGGGTGCGCTTCATCCGTCTGGTCAGCAGCGGCGCCACCCAGACGGAGGTGACCGCGAGGGAGACCCCCCAGCCGAAGAAGACCAGGCCGAGGGTGATCGCGCTGCCGAGGCCCAGCGGCACGAGCGCGAACGGGGTGTACGCCAGCAGCACGAAGAAGCCGATGTTGTAGAAGAACGCGGCCGCGGCGAGGACACCCAGTGCGGGCCGGGCCAGCGCCCGGAACGGAGCCGAGAGCCGGATCGGGACCGGTGCGGGGGCATCCGTCTTCAACATCACCACGATCGCCGCGAAGCCGACGGCCATCAGCGAGGCGCTGCCGAAGAACGGCCCGCGCCAGCTGAGGCTGCCGAGCAGGCCGCCGATCAGCGGGCCGATCGCGATGCCGAGCCCGAGCGCGGCCTCGTAGAGGATGATGGCCGAGGACGTCCCGCCCGAGGCTGCGCCGACGATCGTGGCCAGCGCGGTGGAGATGAAGAGGGCGTTGCCGAGACCCCAGCCCGCCCGGAAGCCGATCACCGCCTCGACGCTCTGGGACATCCCGGAGGCCAGCGCGAACGCGACGATCAGGGCCAGGCCGATCAGCAGGGTGCGTTTGGCGCCGATCCGGCTCGAGATCCAGCTGGTGAAGAACATGGCGACGCCGGTGACCACGAGGTAGCTGGTGAAGAGCATCTCGGTCTCGGTCGGGGTGGCCTCGAGGTCGCGGGTGATGGCCGGCAGGATCGGGTCGACCAGGCCGATGCCCATGAAGGCGATCACGCAGGCGAAGGCCACCGCCCAGACCGCGGTCGGCTGGTGCAGGATGCTGGCGGCCGGTGACCGCGTGGACTGCTGGGACTGCGGCGCGGTGCTCGCGGCCCGGCTCACAGCGCGACCGCCGCGTCGCCCGGTTCGGCCGGTGGGGCCGGTTCGCCGGCATCCACGCGTTCCCGCAGGATGGCGATCGCGCGTTCGAGGACCTCGACGTCGGCGGCGGGCAGGTCGCTGAACAGCGGCAGCAGGGCGGTGGCCAGCTCGGTACGCCAGGCCGCGAGGGCGGCCTCGCCGGAGGCGGTGACCCGGGTGCGGGCCGCCCGGGCGTCGAGCGGATCGGCCAGGCGCTCGGCCCAGCCGCGCTCGGCCAGGTGGCTGACGAGCTTCGTGGCGGTGGGCTGGGAGACGCGGCTGCGCACGGCCAGCTCGCCGAGGCGGATCGGTCCGGTCTGGCGCAGCACGCTCAGCGTCCGCCAGACGGCCGGGGATTCGGTGCCGTTCGCGGCCTGGGCGGCCAGGCGGGTGACCCGGTGGTTGACCGTGATCAGGTCGCCGAGCAGATCGAGGAGTGTCGTGGACATCCGTCAACTATACATAGCTTGGCTATATATAAATCGCGGCTGCGGGGTTAACGACGAACGGGCGCCGCATCCAGTGGATGCGACGCCCGTCAGAGCGCAATCGGCTCGCGCCGATCATTCCTCCGCGTGAGCGAAGAGCGAGAGCCCCGTGAGGGGTGCCTGCTACTTGAGGACTGCGGTGGCGCCGGCAGCTTCGAGAGCAGCCTTGCCCTTTTCAGCGGCCTCCTTGGAGACGCCTTCGAGGACGGCCTTCGGCGCGCCATCGACGACGGCCTTGGCCTCGCCGAGGCCCAGGCTGGTGAGCTCGCGCACAACCTTGATGACCTGGATCTTCTTGTCGCCGACAGCCTCGAGGATGACGTCGAAAGCGGACTGCTCTTCGACCTCTTCAGCGGGTGCAGCAGGACCAGCAGCGCCGGCAACGGCGACCGGAGCAGCAGCGGTGACCTCGAAGGTCTCCTCGAACGCCTTGACGAACTCGGAGAGCTCGATGAGGGTCAGGCCCTTGAACTGTTCGAGCAATTCTTCGGTGGAAAGCTTTGCCATGATTTTTCTCCCTATAGTTTCTTAGTTACTCACCGCGATGCCAGGCCGATGCCTAGTTCGCGGACTCCTGCTTCTCACGCAGCGCCTCGATGGTGCGAACAGCCTTCGACAGCGGTGCGTTGAACAGATATGCGGCTCCGAACAGCGAGGCCTTGAATGCGCCGGCCAGCTTGGCCAGCAGCACTTCGCGGGACTCGAGGTCGGCGAGCTTGCCTACCTCTGCGGCGGTGAGCGGGTTACCGTCGAAGTAACCACCCTTCACTACCAGGAGAGGGTTTGCCTTGGTAAAGGCACGCAGGGTCTTCGCAACGGCGACAGGGTCTCCGTGAACGAATGCGATTGCGGACGGACCGACAAGCTCGTCGTCAAACGACGTGATGCCGGCGTTGTTGGCCGCAATCTTGGTCAGCGTGTTCTTCACCACGGCGTACGTGGCGTCCGCACTGATGGAAACGCGCAGCGTCTTGAGCTGCGCAACAGTGAGACCGCGGTACTCGGTGAGCAGAACGGCGGTCGAGCTCTGGAATTTCTCCGTAAGCTCGGCGACCGTTGCTTCCTTGTTCGCCATGGCGCTCCTCTTGGTTTCATGTGCCGGTAGCCCGGGGAGCAGACATGAAAAAAGCTCCGACGCAGGCGCCGGAGCTGGGAACGCATTCTCGAGGAATGCAGTCTGACTTCGAATCCTGCGCGGGCCGTTCACGTGAATGAACCTTCGATTGCCTGTGCATTTCTGCACAGAGCAATAACCGGCGGTCTTTGGCTTTTCCCTACGTTACGGGATGCCGCGGGCCGGCGCAAATCCGGATCCGTCTGGTTGCTGCGTGGCTGGGGCGCCCGGTCACCCGCTCTGAACCAATTCGACGGAGATTTTGCCCGAAACTGCCGGTTTCGGGCTCAAACCCGCTTTCTAGAGCAAAATCTCCGTCGAATTAGTTCGGGCGGGGGTGGTCGGGGCGGTTTGCGGGCGGCGCGGGATGCGGAGGCTGCGGGCGGGCGCGGGCTGCGGGCGGGCGCGGACTGCGGGCGGGCGCGGACTGCGGGCGCGAGCAACGCAACGGATGCCGCAGCAGCAGCGGGTCGTTCGGTGGCGCCGGGTCCGGGCATCCGTTTGCCACGCTCCTGAACCAATTCGACGGAGATTTTGCCCGAAACTGCCGGTTTCGGGCTCAAACCCGCTTTCTAGAGCAAAATCTCCGTCGAATTCGCACGGAGCCGGGGGCGGTTGAGGGGCGAGTGAGGGGCAGGTCAGGTGAGGGGCAGAGCCACGCGGAAGCGGGTGAAGCCGGGGCGGCTCTCGACCGAGACGTCGCCGTGGTGCGCGGCCACGACGGCCTGGGCGATGGCCAGACCGAGGCCGGTGCTGCCGGTGCCGCGGAAGCGGGAGCTGTCGCCGCGGGCGAAACGCTCGAACAGGGTGGACCGGAGGTTCTCGGGGATGCCGGGGCCGTCATCCGTCACCGTCACGACCGCAAGGTCGTCTGCCACCGAGAGAGCCACTTCGACCGTGGTTTCGGGCGGCGTGTGGATGCGGGCGTTGGCCAGCAGGTTCGCGAAGACCTGGTGCAGCCGGGCGGCATCGCCGGCGATCTGCACCGGTTCGTCCGGCAGGTCCAGGTTCAGCACCCGGTCCCGTCCGGCGGCGTGCGCGTCGCTGACGACGTCCACGAGCAGGCTGGTCAGGTCGACCGGGCCGTGCTCGAGCTCCCGGCCCTCGTCGAGCCGGGCCAGGAGGAGCAGGTCCTCGACCAGGCCGGTCATCCGCACGGACTCGGACTCGATCCGGTCCAGGGCGTGCACGGTATCCGCCGGCAGCTCCTGGCCGGAGCGCCGGGTCAGTTCCGCGTAGCCCCGGATCGAGGCGAGCGGGGTGCGCAACTCGTGGCTGGCGTCGGCGACGAACTGGCGCACCTTTCGCTCACTGGCCTGCCGGGTCTCCAGCGCGACGTCGACGTGGTCGAGCATGCGGTTCAGGGCCGCCCCCACCTGACCGACCTCCGTGCGCGGGTCGGTGTCGGCGGCGGGCACCCGCTCGACCAGGGAGACCTCGCCGTGATCCAGCGGCAGCTCGGACACGCGCGTGGCCGTCTGGGTCACGCGGGCCAGCGGCCGCAGGGCCAGCCGCACGATCAGGGTGGCCAGAACGGCGACGATGAGGATGCCGACCAGGGACACCACCGCGACGATGATGCCCAGCTGGGCGACCGTGTTCTGCACTCCGGCCAGGGGCAGGCCGACCAGGTAGAGGGTGCCGTTGCGGTTCGTGTCCGCCCGGATCCGGTAGCTGCCGGCGTCACCGCCGAGGTCGACCGTGACGGCGGTTTTCTCCTGCATCTGATCGGCCAGGAGCTTGACCTGCCCGGCGGTAAGCGCGATGATCGCGCCGCTCTCCTCCTCGGTGTACCCGGCCGTGATGGTCGAGCCGTCGAAGACCAGCGCGAGGGTGCCGGACTGCTGGGCCGGGCCGCTCAAAATCATTTCCGCCGTCGGCGTGAACGCGGGGGCCTCGTCGTCCGAATCCCGGCGGCCGTCGATGACCACGCCGGAGCGCTCGGAGGCTGAACGCAGCTGCTGGTCGAGCCCGTCGATCAGGGACGCGCGCAGAATGGCGACACTGACCAGGCCGATGGCGATGCTGACCAGCGTGAGGAGGCCGACGACCGCGAGCACGAGCCGGCGGCGGAGCGTCCAGGGCGCGCGGGATCGCCGCGCCCTCGTGCTCGTCATCACGCTGTCTTCAGCATGTAGCCGGCACCGCGCACGGTGTGGATCATCGGCTCACGCCCGGCATCGACCTTCTTGCGCAGATAGGAGATATAGATCTCGACGACGGAGGATTTTCCGCCGAAGTCGTAGCTCCAGACCCGGTCCAGGATCTGCGCCTTACTCAGCACCCGCCGGGGATTGCGCATCAGGAAACGCAGCAATTCGAACTCCGTGGCCGTGAGTTCGATCGCGTCTCCCCCGCGGGACACCTCGTAGCTGTCCTCATCGAGGGTGAGGTCGCCGACCGAGATCCGGGGGTCGTTGGAGTCCGCCACGGCGAGGGTGGAACGGCGGATGAGTCCGCGGAGCCGGGCCACCACCTCCTCCAGGCTGAACGGCTTGGTGACGTAGTCGTCGCCGCCGGCCGTCAGGCCCTTGAGCCGGTCGTCGAGGGAGTCCTTGGCGGTGAGGAAGAGGACGGGGGTTTCGTTGCCGTCCGCGCGGACCCGCTGCAGCACCTGCAGCCCGTCGATGTCGGGCAGCATGATGTCGAGCACGATCGCATCCGGCCTGAATTCCCGGGCGATCGTGAGAGCCTGGCGCCCCTCGGCGGCGGTGCGCACCTCCCAGCCCTCGTAGCGGAGCGCCATCGAGAGCAGATCCGTGAGCGTGGGCTCGTCGTCGACCACCAGGACCCGGATCGGGCTGCCATCCGCTTTGTGGAGGCGCGGTCCACGAACCGCCCGATCATTCTCACGAGTGCTCATATTCTCAGTATTCGGAGTTTTCTATGAGAAACCTATGTGCGCCCTCTGGTGCCGCTGTGAAAAGAGTGATCGCGCCCCTCTCAGCGTTTTCACAGGATGGCGATACCCCCGGAATAGACCGCCTCCCTAGCTTCAGACCGGGAGGCCGGACGGCCCCCGGAACTGGAGACTCATGTTTGTCACTTACCTGCGGTGGGAGCTTGCGGGCCGCCGCAAGCAGACCGCGATCGTCGCGATCGGCATGGCGCTGGCCATCGCCCTGGTCATCATCGTGAACGCGGTGTCCAGCGGCGTGCAACTCGCCCAGGCGACCGTGCTCGGCTCGGTCTACGGCGTGGGCACGGACATCACGGTCAACCTAACCCCGACGGCCCCCGCCGAAGGGGATGCCGCCGGCGGGCCACAGAAGTTCGACTTCGGGGCCGCGGACGGCACGACCGCCGACGGAACGACATCCGTCAGCCAGGCCAGGCTCAGCGCCGGCTGGGGCACCTTCACCTTCGACCAGGCCGCGCTCGGCACGGTCAGCGCGGTCGACAACGTCTCCGCCGCTGCCGCGACCCTGTCCCTCAACAACACGACCTTCAACGGGGCCCTGCCCGGCTCCCAGACGCAGGGCACCCCGCCGGCTGGCGGCGCCACTCCGCCCGACGGCGGTCCGGACGGCGCCGGCGGCAGCTCCTTCAATGTCGACTCCTTTTCCGTGTTGGGTCTGGACCCGGCCGATGAGGCCGTCGGCCCGCTCTCCGCGGTCACCCTCACCGACGGTCGCTCCCTGACCAGCACGGATGCCGGCGCGAACGTCACCGTCCTCGACTCCAGCTACGCCACGACCGCGTCCCTGGCCACGGGTGACACCGTCAGCATCGCCGGCACCGACTTCACCGTCGTCGGCCTCGTCACCGCCGCCACCGCCGACGCCGACACCGCCGCGAACGTCTACATCCCGCTGGACGTGGCCCAGACCCTCTCCGGCCTGACCGGGCAGATCTCGACCGTCTACGTGCAGGCGGCCTCGTCGACGGACATCGCCCAGGTGCAGGCCGACATCGAGAAGGCGCTCCCCGCCGCCACGGTCGACACCCAGGCCGACCTCGCATCCAGCGTCTCCGGGTCGCTCGCCAGCGCCTCCGACCTGGTGAAGAACCTCGGTCTGTGGCTGTCGCTGATCGTGCTGGCGGCGGCGGCGTTCCTGATCGCCATCCTGTCCACCATCTCCGGCGTCACCCGGCGCACCCGTGAATTCGGCACGCTCAAGGCCATCGGCTGGTCCAACGGCAAGATCGTGCGCCAGGTCGCGGACGAATCGCTCGTGCAGGGCCCGCTCGGCGGTGCCGCGGGCATCGCCATCGGTCTGCTCGGCATCCTCGTGATCAACCTGGTCGCCCCGACCCTGACCGCGGGAGCCACCAGCGTGGCCGCGGCCGGTCCCGGCGCCGGCTTCGGTGCCGGTGGACCCGGCGGGGCCGGGCCCGGCTTCGGCGGCGCAGCCCAGGCGGCCGCCACCTCCGACATCGTGCTGAGCGCTCCGGTGACGGCCTCGGTCATCCTGCTGGCGGTCGGCCTGGCCGTTCTGGGCGGGCTGCTGGCCGGCGTGATCGGCGGCTGGCGCGCGTCCCGGCTCCGCCCAGCGGAGGCCCTCCGCAGCATCGCCTGACCACTGCCCGCTTCCGGCTGCGACCGCGGCATCACCTCCGACATCCGCATCAGAATCCCGTCACTTTTTCTTCAGAAGGAACACCACATGTATGAACTATCGAACGTCACCAAGACCTACGAGCAGGGCAAGCGCACGGTGACCGCGCTCAGCGACGTCACCCTGTCGATCCCGGACGGCCAGATGGTGGCCATCCAGGGGCCGACCGGCGGCGGCAAGTCCACCCTGCTGCAGATGCGGGGGGCCCTGGACCGGCCCACCGAGGGAACCATCGAACTCGGTGAGGCGAACCTGTCGAAACTCGGCGACGGCAAGCTCGGGCGGATCCGGGCGAGGGAGATCAGCTTCGTCTTTCAGAGCTTCAACCTGATCCCCACCCTCAGCGCGCAGGATAACGTGGAGACCGCCCTCGCGCTGCTCGGGGTGAGGAGCACGCTCCGGAAGGAGCGGGCGGCCGCTGCGCTCGCATCCGTGGGCCTCGGCGACCGGCTCGGCCACCTCCCCACGGAGCTCTCCGGCCGCCAGCGGCAGAGGGTGGCGATCGCCCGGGCCCTGGTCAAGGAGCCGACCGTGCTCCTGGCCGACGAACCCACCGGCAACCTCGACGAGGAAACCCGCGACGAGATCATGGACCTGCTCGAGGGCCTCTGGCAGGCGCAGGGCCTGACCCTGATCGTGGTCACCCACGACACGGCCGTGGCCCGGCGGGCGCGGCGCCGCCTACTGATCAAGAAGGGCGTGTTGACCGAGGGGGCGTAGCGCGCGGGCCGGGCCGGCCTGTGGCGGCCCGGGTTCGGGTTCGCGGGAGCGAGCAGGCAGAATGGAGACGTGACGGATCAGATGCTCTCCCTGTTCGACGAGGAGCAGCATCCGTCACCTCCCGGCGCCCTGCCGGCCCTCCCTCTGACGCTTCCGCCGGCGTTCCCCCCGGCCGTCGCGCCGCACCTGCGGCGGATCGTCGCCGATTCCACCGACCGGGTGGCGTGGCTGCGGGCCCGCGCGCAGGGCATCACGGCCACGGATGTCGCCAAGCTCGCCACCCCGAAATCCCTGCCGAACGCCGTCTACGACAAAGTCAACGGCAGCAGCTTCAGCGGCAACACGTTCACCGACCACGGCCGCGCCCGGGAACCGGAGATCGCGGCCTGGGTGCAGGAGCGCTACGGCATCGAGCCCAGCACTGCCCTCTTCCATGCGGCAGACCACAGGCGGCACCTGGCCACCCCCGACGGGGTCGGCACCGGATCGGGCACCGGTGCGGGCGGCCTCGAACTGGCCGAAATCAAGACGACGAGCAAGGCGTGGCGCAGCATCCCGCGCTCGTATTTGCGCCAGGTCTGGTGGCAGCAGTACGTGCTGGGCGCCGAGCGCACCCTGCTCGTCTGGGAGCAGCACAAGGATTTCGTGCCGATGAACCCGGAGCCCGAGTGCAAGTGGATCGAGCGGGACGAAGAACAGATCGCGATCCTGGTCGGCTACGCGAACGACCTGATCGCACTGCTCAACCAGCAGGCCACGCGGAACCAATAGCCACCGCCGGACGACAGGCCGGGAGAGCCGCCTGGTCGGGGGGGAAACAGGCGGCTCTCCAGCGCCGCTGTCGCGGCCGTGAAGGAACGGAATCGATCGTGCCGCTTCGGGTGCGGCGCGATTCACTCCTGACAAGTGAGTGGCGGCGAGCTGCCTGAGCAGTCCGGGCCGGTCCCCCTTTGTGAGGACAGACTACGTCCACGGGCACCCGGGAATCCAGTCCTCGCAGCCACTGCACAGGGTTCTGCCCACCCCCAGAGAGAGGCACACCCGCCAGGCCACCGAGGTGGGCACGCCGAGGGAGAATGGACAGATGGAATACGCCACGATTCTGCCACCGACCATGCACGCCCTCGTGATCGACCGGCCCGGCGAGGCCGGCGAGCTTCACCTGGCCGAGGTTCCCGCGCCGATCGCCGTGCTCGATGAGCTGATCGTGCGGGTGATCGCCGCCGGAATCAACCCGATCGACGCGAAGACCCGGGCCGGAAAGGGCGTCTCCGCGGCCATCACCGGCTACCCGGCGGTGCTCGGCAACGACTTCAGCGGCATCGTGGTCAGCGCTCCCTACGAACACTTCCCCCTGCAGCCGGGGGACGAGGTGTACGGCATGGCCCGGGTGCCCCGCACCACCGGCAGCTACGCCGAATACCTGCCCGTCTCGGCGCTGAGCGTCACCCGCAAGCCGGCACGGCTCAGTCATGCCGAGGCCGCCGCGGTGCCGGTCGCCGCGCTCACGGCGTGGGGAATGGTCGTGGAGCTGGCCGAGACCGTCCCCGGGCAACGGATGCTCATCCACGCCGGCAGCGGCGGGGTCGGCCACTTCGCCGTGCAGTTCGCCAAGGCCTTCGGCGCGCACGTGACCGCCACCGGGTCCACCCGTAACCTGGAGTTCCTGCGGGAGCTCGGCGCGGACGAGGTCATCGACTACACGACGACGCGTTTCGACGAGGTGGTCTCCGGCCTGGACTCCGTGATCGACCTCATCGGCAACGTGCACGACAACACGGGAACCCGGTCGCTATCCATGCTGCGGCCCGGCGGCATCCTGGTGAACGCGCCGACCGGGAGCTGGCCGACCATGGCCGCGGAGGCCGCGGCGGCCGGCATCCGGGCCACCGGTTACAAGGTCGCCGCCTCCGGCCGCACCCTGGACTTCATCACCGAACTCATCGACGACGGCATCGTGCGGGTGCACGTGGACCGGGTGTTCGACCTGGCCGACGGCGCCGCAGCGCACCGGCTGCTCGAGACCGGCCACACCCGCGGCAAGATCGTGCTGCGGGTCGCGGACGCCGCCGAGACGTCCGAGATGTCCGAGACGTCCGAGACGTCCGAGACGTCCGAGGCTTCCACCACTTCCGCACCCGCCGGGCCTCGCCCGTGAGCGGCGACGGCCCGTCCCTGGTCTGGTTCCGCGACGATCTGCGCCTCGCGGACAACCCCGCTCTGCAGGCCGCCCTCGAGCGCGGCGAGCCGATCGTGGCCGTGTACGTGCTGGACGAGGAGTCCGCCGGCGTGCGACCGCTCGGCGGCGCGGCCCGGTGGTGGCTTCACGGGAGCCTTCTCTCGCTGGCCGACTCGCTGGAACGCCTCGGCGGCCGGCTGACTCTGCGCCGGGGACCGGCCGAGCGCGTGATCGGCGAGCTGGCGGCATCCGTCGGCGCCGGCGCCGCGTTCTGGAACCGACGCTACGGCCGGACCGAGCGCGAGGTGGACACCCGGATCAAGGCCGGCCTGCTGGCAGCCGGAACCGAGACCCGCAGCTTCGCGGGCTCGCTCCTGTTCGAACCGTGGACGATCCAGACCGGCCAGGGCGGGTCATACTCGGTCTTCACCCCGTTCTGGCGGGCTTGCACGGCCGGCCCGCCGCCCCGCGCGCCGTACCCCGCGCCGGAGGCGATCCCCGGACTCGCGGCCGACGTCCCCTCCGACGCCCTCGAGGACTGGGCGCTGCTGCCGACCCGGCCAGACTGGGCCGGCGGACTGAGGGAAGCCTGGCAGCCGGGCGAAGAGTCCGCGCACCGCCTGCTCGATACTTTTCTCCGGGACTCGCTCCCCCGCTACGGCGCCGAGCGCGACCAGCCGGCCCAGGCCGTTACCTCGCGCCTGTCGCCCCACCTCCGCTGGGGCGAGATCAGCCCATTCCAAATCTGGCATGCGACCGAATGGGCCCGGACCGGCCTGACCGGGAACGCCCAGTCCAGCGCGACGCGTTTTCTCACCGAGGTCGGCTGGCGCGAGTTCAGCTACCACGTGCTCTTCAACGCCCCCGACCTCGCGACCGAGAACCTGCGGCCCGAGTTCGACGCCTTCCCCTGGCCCTCGCTGGACGAGCGCGCGCTGGCGCGCTGGCAGCAGGGCCGCACCGGCATCCCCCTCGTCGACGCCGGGATGCGCGAACTGTGGCGCACCGGCAGCATGCACAACCGTGTGCGCATGGTGGCGGCGTCGTTCCTGATCAAGAACCTCCTGATCGACTGGCGCCTCGGCGAACAGTGGTTCTGGGACACCCTCGTCGACGCCGACGCGGCCAGCAACCCGTTCGGCTGGCAGTGGGTGGCCGGGTCGGGCGCCGACGCCGCACCCTATTTCCGGGTCTTCAACCCCGAGCTGCAGGCGAAGAAGTTCGATCCCCACGGGGAATACATCCGTCAGAACGTGCCCGAATACGGCACGGATGCCTACCCCGCCCCGATCGTCGACCTCGGTGAGACGAGGCGGGCGGCCCTCGCCGCCTACGAGCAGATCAAGGGGATGAAGGAGCAGGCGATCGCGGCCCGCGCGGCCGCCGGCGCCGAGGCCGAAACCGTCTAGAGCGCCCGCTCGAGCACGAAGTCGTCCTCGTACCGTCCGCCCACCAGGAAGCGTTTCTCGCCGACCGTGGCGAACCCGTTCTTCTGGTAGAACCGGATGGCCCGCGCGTTCTCCTGGTTGACGCCGAGCCAGCTGCCGGCCGCCCCGCGTGCCCGGGCCGCCTCCAGCGTCGCCGCCATCAGGGGCGCGGCCACCCCGCGGCCGTGCGTCTCGGCGCGCAGGTAGCACTTGCTCAGTTCCACGGTGGGACGGATGCCGATGGCCGCGCGCACGTCGGCGTCGGCCGGTTCCGCGAATACGAGCATCGTGTACCCCAGCATCACCCCGCCCTCCTCGGCCACGAGGATCAGGCGCTCGGGATCGGCCAGGTAGGCGTCGAAGTTGCCCTCCGCGAGCACGTCGCGCAGGAACGCGGCGATGGCCTCGGTCGTGGTGTGCGGCGGGCAGGCGAGCCCGAACGTGGCGGCGGCCAGCTCGGCCAGCACCGCGGCATCCGTCGCCGTCGCCGTCGCCGTGCGAATCTCGATCATCGTCCCACCCTATCGACGCCCCCACCGCACGTACTTCACGCGAGAGCGGGTGAATCGTCGGTCTGGCCAGGCCAAAACGACGATTCACCCGATCTCGCGGGAGGGCGATGCCTACAGGTAGCGGACGTACGCGCCGACGGTGAGGAAGGTCGGGAACTCGGGCTCGAGAGCGGATGCCCGGAACACCTCGAGGGCGTCGTCGAACCGGTCGCCCGGCGTGCGCTGCAGTCCCCCGAACACCTCGTCGACCTGCTCGGCGATCCAATCCTCGTCGATCCGGATCCCCTCGGCGGTGACCGAGTTCTCGTGCACCCACTGCCAGATCTGCGAGCGGGAGATCTCCGCGGTCGCGGCGTCCTCCATCAGGTTGTCGATGGCCGCAGCGCCCACGCCGCGCAGCCAGGACTCGATGTAGCGCAGTCCGATCGAGATGTTGCCGCGCACGCCGGCCGCGGTGATCTCGCCGCCGATGGACTCCACGTCGAGCAGTTCGGCCGCCGTGACGCGCACGTCGTCCCTGGTGCGGTCGAGCTGGTTCGGCTTGTTGCCGAGCACCCGGTCGAACTCGGCCTGCGCGGTCGTGATCAGGTCCGGGTGGGCCACCCAGGTACCGTCGAAGCCGTCGCCGGCCTCCCGCTTCTTGTCCTCGGCGACCTGGGAGAGGGCCCGGGCGGTGACCTCGGGGTCGCGACGGTTCGGGATGAACGCGCTCATGCCGCCGATGGCATACGCGCGACGTCGGTGACAGGTCGACACCAGCAGCTCGGTGTAGGCGCGCATGATCGGCACGGTCATCGTGATCTGCTTGCGGTCGGGGAACACGAAGCGGCGCCCGCGCGCGCGGAAGGTCTTGATGATGCTGAAGATGTAGTCCCAGCGGCCGGCGTTGAGCCCGGCGCAGTGGTCGCGCAGCTCGTAGAGGATCTCCTCCATCTCGAATGCCGCCTGGATCGTCTCGATCAGGACGGTCGCCCGGATGGTGCCGTAGTCGATGCCGAGACGGTCTTCGGAGTGGCTGAAGATGTCGTCCCAGAGGCGGGCCTCGAGGTGACTCTCCAGCTTCGGCAGGTAGAAGTACGGGCCGCTGCCGCCCTCGATCAGGCGCTTCGCGTTGTGGAAGAGGTAGAGCCCGAAGTCGACCAGGCTGCCCGACGCGTTCATCCGGCGGTTCGCGCGGTCGACGAAGGTCAGGTTCTTCTCGACCAGGTGCCAGCCGCGGGGACGCATCACGATCGTGGGCGTGGCGCCGGTGGCGTCACCCGTGACGGCGTACTTCTTGCCTTCCGGGGTTTCGAAGCTCAGCTGTCCGCGCACCTGGTCGAACAGCGTGATCTGGCCCTCGATCACGTTCGCCCAGGTGGGGCTGGTGGCGTCCTCCTGGTCGGCCAGCCACACCTTCGCGCCGGAGTTCAGCGCGTTGATGGCCATCTTGCGGTCGGTCGGTCCGGTGATCTCGACGCGGCGGTCGACCAGTCCCGGGCCCGCGCCGGCGACGTGCCAGCTCGGGTCGCGCCGGATGTGCGCGGTCTCGGTCAGGAATTCGGGGTCGCGCCCATTGGAGGCATCCACGCGCTTCCGCAGTCGAGTGGCCAGCAGGTCGTGCCGCGTGCCGGCGAACCGGTCGTGCAGGTCGCCCAGGAACTCGAGCGCTTCGGGGGTGAGGATCTCCTCGTACCGCGGCCCGAGATCGCCGGTGATCTCGAGGTGCGGCTGGATGGTGGCGAAGCTGCCGGTGTTCGTTCTCGTGCGGTCGGACGTCGCCGGGGCCGGGGTGTTCATGGGCTGATCTCCTTCAAGAGTGTTGGGCCGGGCCGCGCGCTCCCGGCCAATCGGCCGGGTGTGCGGGAATGAGCTGTGCCTTGGATCCACTCTGGGCCCGCCGACGGTGCAGCAGCCCGCCCTCGGTAACAGAAGAATTCCATTTCTTCTACCCCTGAGAAGTTTTCCGTGAGGTGTGTGACTATGGGGAAATGGTCATCGTCGATCCAGCCCTCCGTCCGTCCCTGTCCGCGGCCCCTGCCGAGGAGGAAGGGCTCGACGCCCTCACCCTGGGCCGGCGCATCCGGGAAGTGCGCACGTCGCGGCGGATGACGCTCGACGCCCTCGCGGCGGCGATCGACCGGGCCCCGTCCCAGGTCTCGATGATCGAGAACGGCAAGCGCGAACCGCGACTGTCGATGCTGCGCACCATTGCCGGAGCCCTCGGAACCACCGTCGACGACCTGTTGAAGACGGATGCCCCGTCCGAACGAGCCGCCCTCGAAATCGCCGTCGAGCGGGCCCAGCGGGGTCCCGTGTTCACCGCCCTCGGACTGCCGCATATCCGCGTTGGCCGGGGAACCAGCGACGAAACCCTGCAGACGCTGCTCAGCCTGCACGGCGAGATTCTGCGCCTGCACCGGGAACGGGCGGCGACCCCGGAAGAGGCCAGGCGGGCCAATGTGGAGCTGCGCGCCACCATGCGGGCCAAGGACAATTACTTCCCCGAGCTCGAGGCGCAGGCGCAGCGGCTGCTCGCCGCGGTGGGCCACACCGGCGGGCCGGTCTCCCACCAGGTCGTGGCCGACATGGCCACGCACCTCGGCTATTCGCTGCACTACGTCGGCGACCTGCCGAACTCGACCCGGTCGGTCACGGACAAGCGCAACCACCGCATCTACCTGCCGACGGAGCACTCCGCGTCCCGCGACTCGCGCTCGCCCATCCTGCAGGCGTTCGCCACCCTGCTCTGCGAACACGAAGAACCCGAAAACTATGCTGAATTTCTGGCCCAGCGGGTGGAGACCAACTACCTGACCGCGGCCATCCTGCTGCCGGAAAAAGACACCGTGAAACTGCTCACCGAGGCGAAGAACCTGCGCCGCATCTCGATGGAAGACCTGCGCGACGCGTTCGCGGTCTCCTACGAGACGGCCGCGCACCGGTTCACCAACCTCGCCACGGCCAGGCTGGACATCCCGGTGCACTTCATGAAGGTGCACGAGTCCGGCACCATGATCAAGGCGTACGAGAACGATTCGGTGCGCTTCCCCAGCGACGCGCTCGGCGCGGTTGAGGGCTCGACGGTCTGCCGCAACTGGACGGCTCGGACGGTCTTCCATGTGGCCGACCGGTTCAGCCCCTGGTACCAGTACACCGACACCCCGAGCGGGACCTTCTGGTGCACGTCCCGGATCGAGAAGGCCAAGGAGGGCGACTACTCGGTCAGCGTGGGCGTGCCGTTCACGCACGTGAAGTGGTTCCGCGGCCGCGAGACGAACAACCGGGCGGTGTCCCGCTGCCCCGACGAGTCCTGCTGCCGCCGCGCCCCCGACGAGCTGTCGGAGCGGTGGTCCGGCCAGTCGTGGCCGGCCGCGCGCACACCGACGAGCCTGCTGGCCGCGCTCCCCACCGGCACCTTCCCCGGCGTCGACCAGACCGAGGTGTTCCAGTTCCTGGAGGGGCACGCCCCGGCGAGCTGAGCGGCCGGCGCCGTCGCTGTCGCGGCGCAGGGTGTGGACGCAGGCGCAGGCTAGAACCCGCGCCCGCGTCCCGAGGGTGCGCCGCGAGGCCAGAGGACCCGGCCGGGCCCCGACTGGCATGATGTACGGGTAGCAGCGCCGCGACGAGCAGAGGACGAAACCGTGGGCACGACCATTTTCGAACGAGCCAGGCCCGCCGCATCCGTCATCGACGAGGCCCTCGCCCGCACCCGCCAGGCCCCGTTCTGGCTCGACGACGTTGCGCCGCAGACGAGCCGCCCGCGGCTCACGGCCGACCTGGACTGCGACCTGGCTATCGTCGGCGGCGGCTACCTGGGCCTCTGGACCGCGGTGCTCGCCAAACGGCAGGACCCGGGCGCGCGGGTGGTCCTGCTCGAGGCGCGCACGATCGGCTGGGCCGCCTCCGGGCGCAACGGCGGCTTCTGCGAGGCGAGCCTGACCCACGGGGAGGAGAACGGCCGGCGCCGCTGGCCGCGGGAGATCGACCGGCTGACCGAGCTGGGGCTGGAGAACCTCGACGAGATCGAGCGCGCGGTCGCCGAGCTCGGCCTGGACTGCGATTTCGAACGCACCGGGGCCATCGACCTGGCCGTCGAGAAGCACCAGGTCGACTGGCTCCGCGCGGAGCCCACGAACGATGACACCGTGTTTCTGGATGCCGCGGCGCTGCACGCCGAGGTCGACTCGCCCACCTACCTGGCCGGAGTGTGGCACAAGCGCACGAACGCCCTCGTTCACCCCGGCAAGCTGGCCACCGAGCTGGCCCGCGTGGCCACCGGGCTCGGAGTCGAGATCTTCGAGCACACCCCGGTCACGGGCCTCGACACGCAGGGGCTGTCCCCGGCGCAGGGCACCCGGCTGCGCACCGAGGCTGGTGTAGTGCGCGCGCGGAAGACCGCGCTGGCGACGAACGTCTTCCCGTCGCTGTTGGCGCGGAACCGTCTCGCCACGGTGCCCGTGTACGACTACGTGCTGATGAGCGAGCCGCTCAGCGCGGAACAGCTCGCCGCGATCAACTGGCAGAACCGGCAGGGGCTGAGCGACCTGGCCAACCAGTTCCACTACTACCGGCTGAGCGCGGACAACCGCATCCTGTTCGGCGGCTATGACGCCATCTACCACTTCGGCGCCCGGGTGCGCGGCGGCTACGAGAACCGGCCGGAGAGCTTCCGGCGCCTGGCCAGCCACTTCTTCACCACGTTCCCGCAGCTGGCCGGGCTGCGGTTCAGCCACCGCTGGGCCGGCGCCATCGACACCTCCACCCGGTTCTGCGCCTTCTTCGGAACGGCCCGCGCCGGCCGGATCAGCTACGCGGCCGGGTTCACCGGCCTCGGCGTGGGTGCCACCCATTTCGCGGCGAAGGTCATTCTCGACCAGCTCGCCGGCCGGCAGACCGAGCGCACGCAACTGGAGATGGTGCGCGGACGCGCCCTGCCGTTCCCGCCGGAACCGCTGGCCTCGATGGGCATCCAGACCACGCGCTGGTCGCTCGACCGCGCCGACCACAACGAGGGTCGCCGCAATCTCATCCTGAAGACGCTCGACGCGCTGGGCCTCGGCTTCGACTCCTAGCCCGCGCCGCGCATCCGTGGGTCGCCAGCCCCAGCGTCAGCCCGCCCTAACGAATTCGACGGAGATTTTGCCGAAAACCGGCCCCAGCAGTCCGGAAACGGGCTTTTAGCGCAAAATCTCCGTCGAATTGGTTCAGGGACGGGCGGGAGGACGGACCGACCGACGGCGCCTAGACCGCGGCGGGCTGCGGGTCGGGCAGGCGGTGCAGCGCGTCCACGAGGGGGGCGAGCTCCGGCTTCTGCTCCGCGGCGGCGAGCGCCGCGGCGAGGGTCTCGTCATAGACCGGGCGGGCCGAGCCCAGCAGGGTCTGGCTGGCATCCGTCAACTCGGTGTAGATGCCGCGCCGGTCGTCGGCACAGAGGATGCGGGTCAGCAGCCCCCGGTCTTCGAGCCGGTTCACCAGGCGGGTGGTGGCACTACTGCTGAGGGCGGCCGCTCCGGCGAGCTGCTGCATCCGCATGTGCCAGCCGTGCTGGCGGCTGAGGGCGTCCAGCACGGTGAATTCGACCACGGACAGCTCGGCGGCATCCTGCAGGGCCCGCTCGAGCTCGATCTCGATCAGCGCGTGCAGGGAGGCGAGCGTGCGCCAGCCCTGAGCGCGCACCTCGACGGCGTCGTCTTCGATGCCCATGGTGGCTCCAAACCGGTCGGGAAAAACAAGTAGTTGCTTGCGCCGATACCTAGCGTGTGCAAATATAAGTAACGCGCCTGCAACTAACAGCGTACGCAGCATATCCGCGTAAGTACAGTTCTCAAGGAGTTCCTCCCATACCCATTGGCCTTTTCGCCCTCGCCCTCGGAGGGTTCGGCATCGGACTCACCGAGTTCGTCATCATGGGCATCCTGCCCGACCTCGCCGCCGATTTCGGGATCAGCGAGGCCGCGGCCGGCTGGCTGATCTCCGGCTACGCCCTGAGCGTGGTCGTCGGCACCCTCGGTCTGACCGCCGCCGTGACCCGGCTGCCGCGCAAGAAGGTGCTGATCGCCCTGATGGTCCTGTTCATCCTCGGCAACCTGATCAGCGCACTCGCCCCGACCTACGCCCTGATGATGCTCGGCCGGGTGGTCGCCGCACTCTGCCACGGCGCGTTCTTCGGCATCGGCTCCGTGCTCGCCGCCGACATGGTGGCACCGACGAAGAAGTCCGGGGCGATCGCGATCATGTTCACCGGCCTGACCGTCGCCAACGTGCTCGGCGTGCCCTTCGGCACCCTGCTCGGCCAGAACCTCGGCTGGCGCGCCACGTTCTGGGCGATCACCCTGATCGGCGTGATCGCGCTGGTCGGAATCGCGACCCTCGTGCCGCAGATCGAGCACGCCACCGACCAGAACGGCGGTCTCCGCGGCGAGCTGAGAGCCTTCCGCTCCGGCCAGGTCTGGCTGTCCATCGCCGTCACGGTGCTCGGCTACGGGGGCATGTTCGGGGCGTTCACCTACATCGCGTTCACCCTGACCGAGGTCAGCGGCCTCGCGGCATCCACTGTGCCGTTCCTGTTGATACTCTTCGGCGTGGGTCTCTTCATCGGCAATATCGTCGGCGGCAAGGCGGCGGACCGTTCCGTCGACACGACCCTGATCGTGCTGCTGGCGGCCCTGACGGTGGTTCTCGTCTTCTTCGCGCTGACCGTCCGCAGCCAGGTCGCAACGATCGCATCGCTTCTGCTCCTCGGCGGGTTCGGCTTCGCCACGGTTCCCGGCCTGCAGATGCGCGTGATGAGCTACGCCAGCGCGGCGCCCACCCTGGCCTCCGGCGCCAACATCGCCGCCTTCAACCTCGGCAACACGCTCGGCGCCTGGCTCGGCGGCCTGACCATCACGATCGGGCTGGCTACACCTCGCCGATCTGGGCCGGGGCCGGCGTGACGGTGCTCGGCCTGGTCGTCATGGTCGCTGCGGCGCGCGGCGCCCGGCTGACCCGCCGCCGGGTGGCATCCGTCGCCCTGCCGGTGACGGCTCCCGTCGCGGCTCAGGTTGTGGACGCGGGCGCGCGGTAGAACCTGAGCCCGCGGCCGCAGGGTGCGCCGCGACATCCGTGGGTTCGAAACGACGGATGCCGGCGGCGCGCCTCAGGCCTCCCGGGTGATCTCCACCGTGACGAACAGTTCCGACCCGCTCGTCCCCGAGAACACGCCGCGCAGCGGGGGCACGTCGTTGTAATCGCGGCCCCGTCCGACGGCCACGTGCCGGTCGCCGATGTCGATCGAGTTGGTCGGGTCGTAGCCGCGCCAGTCGCCGCAGAACCACTCGACCCACGCGTGGGACTCGCCCCGGATGGTCTCGCCGATGCCGGCATCCGGCCGCGAGTGCAGGTAGCCGGACACGTACCGGGCGGGAATGCCCGCCGACCGCAGCGCTCCCAGCGCGATGTGGGTGATGTCCTGGCACACGCCGCGCTTGTCGCTCCACGATTCCCGGGCGGTGGAGTGCACGCCCGTGACGCCCTGCACGTACTGCATCTGGTCCCCGATGGCGGCGCAGATCTCCAGCGCGGCGTCGCAGGGGCTCGCGCGGCGGGCCACGATCTCGGCGGCCAGCGCAGCGACATCCTCCGGCGGGTCGGTCAGCCGGGTCTGCCGCGCGTGCTCCACCGTGATGGTGCTGCGCCGGCTCGCGGCCGCCAGTTCCGGCCAGCCCTGCGGATGCGCCAGGTGGGTGCGCGGCCGCACCTCCACCAGGCTGGTGGCCGTGAGCGTGAGCTCGGTGTACGGGGTGAGCACCTCGAAGCTCGACACCTGCGTGCCCCAGTAGTCGAGGTAGCCGTGGTTGCTCGACACCGGCGAGATCTCGAGCCCGGCGTACAGCACGAACTGGTCCGGCGAGCTGACCGGCAGCATCCTCGCCTCGTTGTAGGAGGCGCCCACCTCGCCCTGGTACCGGTAGCCGGTCACGTGCCGGATCCGCAGCCGGTTCACGACGCCTCCCCGGTCCAGGTCGGCACGGTGCTCGTGGGGAAATACCGGTCGCCGATGGCTTCCGAGGCGGCGCTGGTGGCCTCCTGCACGGCGTCCATCTGCGCGGACAGGTCGTTCAGGATATCCATGATCGGCCGATATTCCAGCTGGCTGCGGATCCGGCCCAGCTCCCGCTGCGCCTGGTCGGACACGCCGACGCGGTCCGTGCGGGTCTCCATGTCGCGCAGGCACTGCTCCGCCCGGGAGAGGGAGAACACGATCGAGCGGGGGGAACAGTCGATCCAGCAGCAGGAACTCGGCCGCGTTCCGGGCCGAGGGCACCCCCCGGTAGGTGCGCAGGTAGGACTCGTACGCGCCGCAGGAGCGCAGGATCGTGGTCCACGAGGGCCCGCTGGCCTCGGTCAGCGACCGGGTGGCCAGCAGCCGGGCGGTCATGTCCGCCTGCTCGAGGCTGCGACCCAGGTTGAAGAACTGCCACGCCTCGTCCCGGCTGACCCCGGACTCCACGATGCCCACGGCGAGCACCGAGCGCTCGCGCACCCAGCCGAAGAAGTCGTGCGTCTTCTCGCCGGCGACCTTGCGGGGCATCCTTGCGCTGGTCGTATTCAGGAACTCCCACAGTTCCGTCGGCACGATCTCCCTGACCCGCCTGGCGTTCTCCCGGGCCGCGGTGACCGAATAGGCGATCGAGGCCGGATGAAGGCGGTCGACGGCCAGCGTGGCGAGCACGTCCTTGCGGGTCAGCAACCGGTCGGTCGGCGCGGCGCTCCCCATCAGATGCAGCAGGGACTGACAGGCGAGGTTCTCCTCGATCCACGGGTCTTCGAGCAACAGTTGGAGGTGCACGTCGAGGATGCGCGCCGTGCCGTCGCTGCGCTCGATGTAGCGTCCAATCCAGAACAGGCTTTCCGCGATGCGGCTCAACATTCTCGCCCCTCTCTCTCCCCGGCCGGCGCGGTCGACGCCTGCTGTTGCTGCTGCTGCTGCTGCTCGTTGTCGCCGACGGGCTTGTCCTGCGGCGAGTGGTCCACGGCGTGCGCGACCCCGGTCGAGCGCACGTTGGCGGCCTGGCCGGCGACCAGTCCCTGGATGGAGCGCCCGGGCCCCTCGGTGAAGGAATCCGGTTCCGTGCCGATCACCCAGGTGTCCTTGGACCCGCCGCCCTGGCTGGAGTTGACCACGAGCTCCCCCTCGGGCAGCGCGACCCGGGTGAGTCCGCCCGGCAGCACCCAGACATCCGTGCCGTCGTTCACGGCGAACGGTCGCAGGTCGGCGTGCCGCGGCCGCATGCCCGCGTCCACGAGGGTGGGGATGGTGGAGAGTTGCACGACCGGCTGCGCGATCCAGCCACGCGGGTCCTTCAGCAGCTGCGCCGGCAGGGTGTCCAGCTCGGCGGCGGATGCCGCGGGCCCGACCAGGAGCCCCTTGCCGCCCGACCCGTCGACGGGCTTGACCACGAGCTCGCCGAGCCGGTCCAGTACCTCCTCGAGGGCCAGCGGATCTTCGAGCCGCCAGGTGTCGACGTTGGGGATGACGGCGTCCTCGCCGAGGTAGTACCGGATCAGCTCGGGCAGGTAGGTGTAGACCAGCTTGTCGTCGGCGACCCCGTTGCCGACGGCGTTGGCGATGGTGACGTTGCCGAGCCGGGCGGCCATCAGGATGCCCGGCGACCCCAGTTGGGAATCGGCCCGGAACTGCGGCGGGTCCAGGAATTCGTCGTCGACGCGACGGTAGATCACGTCGACCCGGGTGGGCCCGGCGGTGGTGCGCATCCAGACCCGGCCGCCGGAGCAGAACAGGTCCCGCCCCTCGACGAGCTCGACTCCCATCAGCCGGGCCAGCAGGGTGTGCTCGAAGTAGGCGGAGTTGAAGACGCCCGGGGTGAGCACGACCACGTTGGGGTCGTCGATCCCCGCCGGGGCCGAGGCGCGGAGGGCCTGAAGCAGCTTGTTCGGGTAGTCCCCGACCGGGCGCACGCGCATCGAGGCGAACAGCTCCGGCAGGGTCTGGGCCATCACGCGGCGGTTGGAGATGACGTAGCTCACCCCGCTGGGCACCCGCACGTTGTCCTCGAGCACTCGCCAGGCTCCCCGCTCGTCCCGGATCAGGTCGATCCCCGACACCTGGATGCGCACGTTGTTCGCCGAGACGATGCCGGCCGCCTGCCGATGGAAGTGACTCGACGAACTGATCAGACCGGCCGGGATGACGCCGTCATGCACCGCGGCCTGGGGTCCGTAGATGTCCGCGAGGAACGCCTCGAGTGCCCGCACCCGCTGTTTGATCCCGGATTCGACCGTGACCCACTCCTGCTGCTCGATCACGCGCGGCACCGCGTCCAGCGGGAACGGCCGCTCCTCCCCCGCGAAGTCGAACGTGACCCCCTGGGCGAGATAGCTGCTCGCCAGGGCATCCGTGCGGCCCCGGAGCTCTTTCTGCGTCATTTTCGCCAGGGCCGCATACACGTCCTTATAGGCCGTGCGCGCCTCCACCGGCGTGAGCGAGGTGAGGTCGGGGAACATTTCGTCCCAGGCGCTCGGCGCGCCGTTTTTCAATCGAAGGGATGCGGTCGTGCCGTAGCCCGTGAACAGGTCAACCATTCCGGGAGCGTAGCGGGGTGGTATTGCCGGGATATTTCAGCGAAATGACGGCCAGGTTGTATGCAAAACTCCCCATTTCGGGACACAAATGGGCAGAAGCCGGGGTTCACACAGGCGATTCACCCCCGGCATTGCATACAGTGAAACCATTCAGAGCGGAGGGTGGGCAACGTGAAGGCATTCCTTCCCACCGGCGACGCCTTCGGGGATGCGTTCGGGGATGCGTTCGGGGATGCGTTCGGGGATGCGTTCGGGTCGTTTCCCGACGCGGGTTCACCCGCCGAGGGCGACGAGCCGGTGCCCTCCGACGGATTCCGCGCCACCGCCCTGGTCGACGTGCGCGGACTCCAGATCGTTCGGGGCCCCCGAACGGATGCCTCGATCCTCGCCACCGGGATCTCGCTGTCGCTGGCGCACGGGGAGGTCCTCGGGCTGGTCGGCGACGTCGGTTCCGGTGCCACCGAGATCGCCAGGGCCATCGCGGGACGGCTGTCCGCTCCGGACCGGATCGTCGCCGGCTCCATCCTGTTGGACGGCACAGAACTGGTGGGTATCAAGGGCCGGGCCCTCGAACGACTCCGCGGAACCACGATGGCCCTGGTCCCCGCGGACGCGACGACCCGGCTCGCGCCGCACCGCGCCATCGGGCGGCAGCTCACCCGCCCGCTCCGGCGCACCCTGGGCCTGTCCCGGGCGGCCGCCACCCGGCGAATGCTGGAAAACCTCGACCGGGCGAGAGTCGAGGACCCCCGGCACGCATCGACCCTCCTCCCCGGGCAGCTCCCCCGGCTCACCCTGCACCGGGTGCTGATCGCCGACGCCGTCGCGTGCGGGCCGGGCCTCCTGATCGTCGACGACCGGGGAGCCGCGCCAGGCACGGCGGCGGACGCGGCCGGGCAGGCGGCGGAGGACGCGGCCGCAGACGCAACCATCGCCGCGCTCTACCGCGGCCTCCGGCAGGAGCGCGCACTGGCCATGATCGTCGTGTCCCGCAACCTGGGAGACGCCGTGGCCGGCTGCGACCGGGTGGCCGTGCTCGACGCAGGACGGATCGTCGAACAGGGGTCGAGGGCCGAGATCGTCAGCGCGCCGCAGCATCCGCGCACCCGCCAGCTGCTCGCCACCGCGCGCGCCCACCCCGCCTGCCCCCCTGGTCTCTGCCCCCCTGCCCCCCTGATCCTCCTGCCCCTCCTGCCCCTCCTGATCCTCGGCGAGAAATCCGCCGAGCCGTGAGAAGCGACCCTTAAAAACGCCGGAAAGGGGGCGGAACTCACGGCTCGGCGGGCACTTCTCCGGCCGGAAGGGGAGGCCGGGTACGGGAAGGGCGGGTACGGGAAGGGCGGCTACGGGAAGGGCGGCTACGCGTCGGCGGGCAACGCCGAGACCGCGTTCCGCGCGGCGAGAATGTGCGAACGCATCGCCACCTCGGCCCAGACCACGTCGCCCGAGCGCAAGGCGGTCAGGATGTCGCGGTGCTGGTGATTGCTGCCGGCCCGGAACGCGGCGCCGTCGCGGCGGAAGAAGTGGCTCATCATCGGCACCCGGCCGACGGATGCCGTCAGGCCGACGAGCTGTTTGCTGCGGGAGGCGGCCACGATGATCCGGTGGAATTCGGCGTTCAGCTCGCCGCGCCGGTCGATGCCCGGGTCGTCGGTCCTCCGCACGAACTCCTCCATCAGCCCGATCAGCGCACCGAGCCGGTCGAGGTCGCCGGGTTCGATCCGCGCGGCGGCGAGCCCGGCCGCGCGGCTCTCGAGGGCGGCGCGGAGAAAATACGTCTCGCGGACCTGTTCGGCCGTCCATGGGATGACCGTCGCGCCGCGATTGGGGATGAACTCGACCAGGCCGGCCTCGTCGAGCCGGCGCAGCGCCTCCCGGATCGGCGTGCGGCTGAGGCCGAGCTCCTGGGCGAGGGCGGTCTCCCGCAGGGTCGCGTTGGCGGGCAGTTCACCCGAGAGGATGCGCGCGCGCAGGTTCGCGTACGCGGCCTGCCCCCCGGTCACCGTCATTTCGGCCTCCCCCCGCCACACTTCGATCCGTGTGCCACTATCGCACATCCGCCGCTAGGAGAACGCGTTCAGGTCGGTCAGGGCCCGTCCGATCACCAGCTGGTGGATCTCGTCGGTCCCCTCATAGGTGCGCACGGACTCCAGATTGGCGAGGTGCCGCATCACGGGGAACTCGCTCGTGATGCCGTCGCCGCCCAGAATGGCCCGGGCGCTCTGCGCGATCCGGATCGCTTCCCGCACGCTGTTGAGCTTGCCGACGCTGATCTGGGCCGGGGTGAGTGTGCCCTGCTCCTTGAGCCGCCCCAGGTGCAGCGCGAGCAGCACCCCCTTCTCGTACTCGACCAGCATGTCGGCGAGTTTGGCCTGGATCAGCTGGGTGGCCCCGATCGGCTTGCCGAACACCTCGCGGGTCTCCGAGCGCAGGATGGCGGCGTCGAGGCAGCTGCGGGCGGCGCCCATCGCGCCCCAGACGATGCCAAACCGCGCCTCGTTCAGGCAGCCGAACGGCCCGGACAGTCCGGCCGCGTCCGGCAACAGGGCGTCCGCCGGCACCCGCACGGCGTCGAGGCGCAGATCGCACTGAACGGATGCGCGCATGGAGAGCTTGTTCTCGATCGGAGTCGCCGTGAAGCCCGGGGTGTGGGTCGGCGCCAGGAAGCCGCGCACGCCGGCATCCGTCTGAGCCCAGACCACCGCGACGTCGGCGAGGCTCGCGAGCCCGATCCACCGTTTGGAACCCTCGATCAGCCAGCCGGCCCCGTCCCGGGTCGCGGTGGTCGTCATCGCGGCGGGGTCGCTGCCGCCGCCGGCCTCGGTCAGAGCGAAGCAGCCGATCAGCTCGCCGGCGGCCAGGCCGGGCAGCCACCGCTGCTTCTGCTCCTCCGAGCCGTACTGGTGGATGGCCGACATGGCCAGCGAGCCCTGCACCGAGACGAACGTGCGCCAGCCGCTGTCGGCGGCCTCCAGTTCGAGGCAGACCAGCCCGTAGCTCACCGCCCCGGCGCCGGCACAGCCGTAGCCGGTCAGGTGCATGCCGAGGAAGCCGGCCGCGCCGAGTTCGGCGACGAACTCCCGGCGGAAATGCTTGTTCTCGAAGTCTTCCTCGATGGTGGGCAGGATGCGGTTGGTCGCGAAGGCCCGCGCCTTGCGGGCCCAGGCGATCTCCTCCGCGCTGAGCAGGGCGTCGAGGTCGAACACGGCGTCGACCAGGGGGCTGTGAACGAGGGCTGTGGGGCGGCCTGAGGCGGGCACGAGAATCCTTCACGGATCGACGGAACACGGACGAAATCGAGCCACTCGCCACCGGCGATGGTAGCCGTGAGTCGATCCTATAGCGCATGATTGGCCCCGTCACCTGCCCGTCCGGTCGGCTAGATTGGGTCAATGGAGGCTCAGTTGCGACCCGGCGCGCGGGAAGCGATCTTCGCGCAGCTCATTGACGCCGGCCGGTCCGAACAGGTCGCCCGGCGCCTCACCGATGCCATCATCCTCGGCGTGCTCACCCCCGGCGAACGGCTGCCGAGCGAACAGGAACTGGCGCGGCGTTTCGGGGTGGCCCTGATCACCGTGCGGGAGGGCCTCGTCCTCCTGCGCGACGCCGGCCTGGTTGAGACCCGGCGCGGCCGCGAGGGCGGCAGCTTCGTGATCCAGACGGATGCCCCGCACAGCGCCCTGCTGCAGGCTCGCCTCCGCGGCCTGGCCCAGGTGGAGTTGTCCGATCTGGCTGTGTACTTCTCCACGATCATCGAGGGCTGCGCCGAGCGTGCGGCCCTTCGCGCCTCCCCCGTCGACTCGGAGCGGCTCCGGGCCTGGCTGGCCGACAGCGCCGGCGGCGGGACCGCGGGAGCCCGCGCCACCGCGGGTGGTTTCTACCTCGAACTCGCGGTGCTCAGCCAGTCCCCCCGGCTCGTGCGGGAGCACATCAGGCTGCAGGCCGAATTCGGCCCCCTGCTGCTCCTGGCCCTCGGCGATGCCGGGATCCGCAGCCGCGTGGCCCGGGTGAATGGTGAGATCGCCGAGGCCATCGCCGGCGCCGACGGTCCGGCCGCCCGTGCGCTGGTCGCCGGCCAGGTGCAGGACCTGGCCGTGTGGCTGTTGACCGCCAAGGCGAGAATCGAACGGGGAGGGCAGCTCTATGACCCCGCCTGAGACAACCCCGCCTGAGACGTCGGTACCTGAGACGTCGGTGCCTGAGACGTCGGTGCCTGAGACGTCGGTGCCAGACCTGACCGACGCCGCGCAGCTCAGCCTCGCCTCCTGCGCGGCAGAGGTCGGTGAGATCTTCGCCCGCGCCTTCCGCACCCTCGAGGGCTGGCGCGACGCGATCGTCGCCGCGGGACCGGTTCGCGCGGCCGAACTGGACGCCCTCGTCGAAGCTCTCGTCGTACCGGCGCTGCGAGCCGAACCTCCGGCGCCGGGCGGCGTGCCCGAGTCCCTCCTGATCGGGGCGGGTTTCATCGCGGCGCCGCAGTACGTGACCGGGCGCGACGCCCACTTCGCGTGGTGGCTCGGGCCTCTGGCCGGCACCCCGCTGCTCGGCACCACGAGCGGGCCGAGCCGACTGGACCTCGCAGCCCGGGTGAACACCGAGTTCCTGCGCGACTTCCGGGAACTGGAGTGGTACCAGGTGCCGGAATCGACCAACCACACCCACGTGACCGGGCCATACGTCGACCACCTGTGCACGTTCGACTACGTGATCACGCTGACCATGCCGGTGCGGGTGGACCGGGACATGGTCGGGGTCGTCGGAGCCGACGTCTTCGTGAAGAGCCTCGAACAGGTGCTTCTGCCGCACTTCCTCGCCCTGGCGAGCCCGGTGCTGTTGATCAACGAGGCCGGCCGCGTGGTGGTGTCGACCGAGCCCTCGCTGCCGGCCGGGGACATCCTGCCGAACCCGCGGCATCCGCTCGGCGACTACGACCGGATGCCGTGCCCCGGCACCCCGTTCCTGATCGCCACCCGCACGAGGAACGCCACAATTTAAAGATTGTATTCCGGATGTTTTGAGGTATCGTCGCCGTAAGGTGCCCATCGGCCCCCGAGCGACGCCGACGTCACCGACGCTGAAGTCACGACCGACTCCGCTCCTCCACGCCCTCGAAAGGCCAGCGAATGACCATCCGCGAACTGCGCAACTTCGTCAACGGACAGTACGTCGAGTCCGGCGCGAGCGAACAGCTCGACATCATCAATCCCGCCACCGAAGAGGTGTACGCCCGCACCCCGGTCTCCACCGAGACGGATGTCGCGGACGCCTACGGCGCGGCGGCGACCGCCTTCACGACCTGGGGCGAGACCACCCCGGGCGAACGCCAGCTGGCCCTGCTCAGGTTCGCCGACGCCCTCGAGGCCCGCACGGAGGAACTCGCCGACGTCGAGAGCGAGAACACCGGCAAGCCGCGCGCGGGGATCGTCGGCGACGAGATTGAGGTCATGATCGACCAGGTGCGCTTCTTCGCCGGCGCCGCGCGCGTGCTCGAGGGCAAGTCCGCCGGCGAGTACCTGAAGGACCACACCTCGATGGTGCGCCGCGAACCGATCGGCGTGATCGGCCAGGTCACCCCGTGGAACTACCCGATGATGATGGCGATCTGGAAGATCGCGCCGGCCCTCGCCGCCGGCAACGCCGTCGTGCTCAAGCCGTCGGACTCGACCCCCGTGTCGACCCTGCTGCTGGCCGAAATCGCCTCCGAGTTCCTGCCCGCCGGAACGTTCAACGTCGTGACCGGCAACCGGGACACCGGGCGCGCCCTGGTCACGAACCGCATGCCGCAGATGGTGTCGATCACCGGCTCGGTGCGCGCCGGCATGGAGGTCGCGGGCGCCGCGGCCCTCGACGTCAAGCGGGTGCACCTGGAACTCGGCGGCAAGGCCCCGGTGATCGTGTTCAACGACGCGGACATCCAGGCGGCGATCGAGGGCATCACCGCCGCCGGGTTCTACAACGCCGGCCAGGACTGCACCGCCGCCACCCGCCTGCTCGTGCAGGAAGGCATCCATGACGAATTCGTGGCCGCCCTCGCCGCCTACGCCCGGGAGAACGCCCGCACCGGCGGACCCCGGGAAGACGGCGTGCTCTACGGTGCCCTCTCCAGCGCCGAGCACCTCGCCCGGATCGAGGGCGTCGTCGACAGCCTGCCCGACCACGCGAACGTGGCGCTCGGCGGCCACCGCCAGGGCTCGGTCGGCTACTTCCACGAGGCCACGATCATCACCGACCTGCGCCAGGGTGACGACGCGGTGCAGAACGAGTTCTTCGGCCCGGTGATGACGGTGCAGAAGTTCACCGACGAGGCGCAGGCGCTGGCCTGGGCCAACGATGTGCAGTACGGCCTGGCGTCATCCGTCTGGACCCGGGACCACGGCACCGCGATGCGCATGGCCAAGCGCCTCGATTTCGGCTGCGTCTGGATCAACACGCACATCCCGCTCGTCGCCGAAATGCCGCACGGCGGTTTCAAGCACTCCGGCTACGGCAAGGACCTCTCCCTGTACGGCCTCGAGGACTACACCCGGATCAAGCACGTGATGAGCTACATCGGCTGACCTCGGCCTGACCCGCCTCGCACGACCCCCTCCCCTGTTCCCGTTCCGGTCGAGAGTGCCCGTTCTGCCGGTCACTCTCGACCGGAACGGCCACTCTCACCGGCAACACGCCGCGGAAGACAAACATCCGGTTCCGCACCTTTGCGGTCTGCGGTCCACTATGTTGAAGCACACACACAATGAGGTGTCCGCGGCTAGGGGGTGTGGCCGCACGTCCCTCGGGCATGATCGGAAAGGTCCCAATGTCATCCAACGCATCTCCACAGAAGAAGGGGCTCGGCGACAGCGAGCACCTCAAGGCCCTCGGCTACGACGACTCGTTTCATCGGTCCATGTCGCTCTGGGCCAACCTCGCCCTCGGCTTCACCTATCTGTCCCCCCTCGTCGGCGTCTACTCACTCTTCGCGCTGGCTCTCAGCACGGGCGGGCCGCCCTCGATCTTCTGGCTCGTGATCGTGGGAACCGGCCAGCTGCTGGTGGCCCTCGTCTTCGGCGAAGTGGTGTCCCAATACCCGATCGCCGGCGGAATCTACCCCTGGACCCGGCGACTCTGGGGCAAGCGGTACGCCTGGATGGCCGCGTGGGTCTACGTCTGGGCCATGCTCGTCACCATCACCGCAGTCGCGGAGTTCGGCAGCGGCTTCCTCGCCAGCCTGATCAACGCGCCCGTCACCAAGGAGGTCACCCTCGGCCTCTCGGTGCTGTTCCTCGTGGTGGCGTTCGCGTTCAACTTCTCGGGCACGAAGATGCTGTCCCGGGTCGCCCGGATCGGCCTCGCCGCCGAGCTGATCGGCGTAATTGGCCTCGGCCTGTACCTGCTCATCTTCCAGCGCAAGCAGGAGTTCAGCATCTTCTTCGACACGATGGGCGTCCAGGGCAACGACAGCTACGCCGCCGCCTTCCTCGGTGCGGCCCTCGCCGGCCTGTTCCTGTTCTACGGATTCGAGGCCTGCGGTGACGTTGCCGAGGAGGTGCCGGACCCCGCCAGGGGAATCCCCCGGGCCATGATCCTCACGATCCTGATCGGCGGAGTGTCCGCCCTCTTCTCGTTCGGCGGCTACGTGATGGCGGCGCCAGACCTCCAGGCCGTGGTCAACGGCACCGACATCGACCCGATTCCAGCGATCCTCGAGGCGACCCTCGGCACCGTCGGCGCCAAGCTCTTCCTCATCGTCGCCCTGACGGCATTCCTCTCCTGCGTGCTCAGCCTGCAGGCCGCGGCGAGCCGGCTGATGTTCGCCTTCGCCCGGGACGGGATGATCCCCGGCCACGCTTGGCTGGGCAAGGTGTCACCGCGCACCACCGTCCCGGTCAACGCGTTGATCGTGGCCTGCACGATCCCGCTGTTGCTCTGCCTGCTGATCTATGTGGGCGGCAGCACGCTGCTCACCCAGATCACCGCGTTCGCCGTGATCGGCATCTACGTCGCCTTCCAGATGGTGGTGCTCGCGGCCCTGCGGCAGAGGTTCAAGGGCTGGCGCCCCGCCGGGCCGTTCAACCTCGGACCGGTGGGCTTCGTCGTCAACGTCGTCGCACTGCTCTACGGGATCTTCGCCATGGTCCTGCTGGCCCGGCCGGGTTCGACCGGCGTCTTCCTCGACGACTGGATCGTGCTGATCGGCCTGGCCGTGGTGATGGGCAGCGGGCTGCTCTACCTGTTCATCGCCAAACCGCACAGCGCCTCGCACCAGCCGGAGGGCGATGCGATCGCAGTGGCCGCCATGCTCCGGGCACACCCGCAGAACGCCCACCGGAAGGACGCGCGTCCGACGACGTCGACGCAGTAGGCATCCGTTAACGACCGAAGGGCCCGTCTCGCGACGGGCCCTTCGTGCTGCGGCTGAAGCCGCGGTGGAACTGGCTAGATGCTGTTCACATCGAGCGGGATGCCGGGGCCGAACGTGGTCGACACGGCGCCCTTCATGATGTAGCGGCCCTTGGAAGAGCTCGGCTTGAGGCGGACGATCTCCTCGAGAGCGGCGCTGATGTTCTCGTTCAGCTGCTCAGCGGTGAAGGACGCCTTGCCGACGACGAACTGCACGTTGGCGTGCTTGTCGACGCGGAACGCGATCTTTCCACCCTTGATGTCGGACACGGCGCGCGCGACGTCAGGCGTCACGGTTCCGGTCTTCGGGTTCGGCATGAGACCACGCGGGCCGAGGACCTTACCCAGGCGACCGACCTTACCCATGAGCTCCGGGGTCGAGACGGCGGAGTCGAACGAGGTGTAGCCGGCGGCCACCTTCTCGATCAGCTCGTCGCCACCGACCTCGTCGGCGCCGGCAGCGATGGCTGCCTCGGCGGCCGGGCCGGTTGCGAAGACGATGACGCGGGCGGTGCGTCCGGTGCCGTGAGGAAGAATCACGGTACCGCGAACCATCTGGTCAGCCTTGCGGGGGTCAACGCCGAGCTTGAGGGCAACCTCAACGGTGGAGTTGAAGTTCGCGGAGCCGGTCTCGCGAGCCAGGGTGACTGCCTCGGTCGGGGTGTAGAGCTTGTCTGCGTCGATCTTCTCGGCCGCGGCCCGGTAGGCCTTTGACTTCTGTGCCATTTGAATCTCCTGTAAAACGAGTTGAGAGTGTGGTGCGAGCCTGGCTGGCTCTTCCACGTACTGCTGTGGCGGGATGCCGGTGGGTGTCGCTTAGGCCTCGACCGTGATACCCATGGAACGGGCGGTTCCGGCGATGATCTTCGCTGCTGCGTCGATGTCGTTGGCGTTGAGGTCAACCATCTTGGTCTCGGCGATTTCGCGGACCTGGGCCTTGGTGAGCTTCGCGACCTTGACGGTGTGCGGGGTGCCACTGCCCTTGGCGACGCCGGCCGCCTTCTTGATGAGCTCCGCTGCGGGCGGGGTCTTCAGGATGAAAGTGAATGAACGGTCGTCGTAGACGGTGATTTCCACCGGGATGACGTTGCCGCGCTGGGATTCCGTCTGAGCGTTGTACGCCTTGCAGAACTCCATGATGTTGACGCCGTGCTGGCCCAGTGCCGGCCCGATGGGCGGTGCGGGGTTGGCGGCGCCGGCCTTGATCTGAAGCTTGATCAGACCAGTTACCTTCTTCTTCGGTGCCATTGTTCTTCCTTACTTTGTGATGACGAGCAGCCAGGGGCCGCTCTCCCGGTAGCCCGGACGGGCCCCGGTGAATGTGAAGTATTTAGAGCTTGGTGACCTGGTCGAAGCTGAGCTCGACCGGGGTCTCGCGCTCGAAGAGGGACACCAGCACGATGAGCTTGCCGCTCTCCGCCTTGATCTCGCTGATCGATCCGGGCAGGCCCGCGAACGAGCCTTCCTTGATCGTGATGGTTTCGCCGATCTCGTAGTCGATCTCGGCCGGGAGGGCACGGGTCGGAACCTTGCCGCCGTGTCCGGCGCCGGTCTTGGCGGTGGGGACATCCTGGATCTCGACGAGGCTCTTCAGCATGCCGAAGGCTTCCTCGAAACGCAGCGGCGTCGGGTTGTGCGCGTTGCCGACGAATCCGGTGACGCCCGGCGTGTGACGCACCACGGACCAGCTGTCTTCGTTGAGGTCCATCCGCACGAGCACGTAGCCGGGGATACGGACGCGGGTGACCATCTTGCGCTGGCCGTTCTTGATCTCGACGACGTCTTCCATCGGAACCTCGACCTGGTAGATGAAATCTTCCATGGCCATCGACTGCTTGCGGTTCTCGATGTTCGACTTCACGCGGCGTTCGAAGCCGGCGTAGGAGTGGATGACGAACCACTTGCCCGGCTGGAAACGCAGTTCCTTGCGGAACTCTTCGTAGGGGTCTTCGGGGGTCTCGTCCTCGACGGGCGCGGCCTCTGCCTCTGCCTCTGCCTCTGCCGCGGCGTCGAGCTTCTCTTCGTCTTCGACGGCTTCGACGGAGGCCTCGGCCTCATCGGCGGAATCGATGTCGAGGGCGTCGTCGACGATCGCGTCGGCTTTGGGGTCCACCGACTCGGCGAGAGCATCCAGAGCGGCGTCGAGGTTGTCTTCGACTCCGACGTTCGGGTCGAACACGTGCAGGGCGACCTGCTCGGCGGCCTCTACCGACTCTTCTTCTTCGGCGAGGGTGTTGCCCTCCTGCGCTTCGTCCTCGTTGGAGGACTGCTCGGCAGCGGTGGCCCAGTCGACATCGTCGTGATTCGTCTCAGTCACTAAATCTCAATCCTTATCAATTGTCTGGGCACGAAAGCGTGACCCGTTCAGCGTTGCCATGAATCTGTGCGGTGACCGTGGGGTCACGGCGGCCTTAGCCGCCTGGCGTTCCGAACACGTAGGTCACGACGAGCGCGAACACCCAGTCGAGGCCGGAAACCAGGGCCATCATGATCGTCACGAATACCAGCACGACGCCCGTGTAGCTCAGAAGTTCCTTGCGAGTCGGCGTGACGACCTTGCGGAGTTCCGCCATGACCTGCTGGATGAACAGGGAGATCCGAGCGAAAGGGCTGCGCTTGGAATCGCGCGCCAATTTCGCGTTTGCGACGATTTCCTCACTGGGTTCGTCGACAACTTTTCGGGCCACCAGATACACCTTTCATGGGCCGACGGAATGCCACCGACTTGCAGGGCGGACAGGACTCGAACCTGCAACCTGCGGTTTTGGAGACCGCTGCTCTACCAATTGAGCCACCACCCTATGGAGCAAATCCAGATTACCTTGTTGCGCGCATCCGTGGAAACTGACCAAAAATAGGCGCAAGAAAGCATGGCGGAATTCAACTACCTCAATCAAGTCTAGGTCACTCGGCGGCCACTGTAAAGCCGAGGCCCCGCCCGGGGCCCACCCGCGGCCCTCGGAGCGCGGAATTGGCCGGGTTCGGCCCTTCGCCGGATCGGGGCGGCCCCGTATGCTCGAAGCGTGGCTCACGAACTCAAGCGAATCTCTACTCGAATCGGCTCCATTGCGGAGTCGGCGACCCTCAAGGTCGACGGCAAGGCCAAGGCGCTGCAGGCGGCCGGCCGGCCGGTGATCAGCTTCGCCGCGGGCGAACCGGACTTCCCGACCCCCGCGCACATCGTCGAGGCGGCCGCGGCGGCCGTGCTCGACCCGAAGAACTACCGGTACACCCCCGCGGCCGGGCTGCCGGACCTGCGCGAGGCGATCGCGGCCAAGACCCTCCGGGACAGCGGCCTGCAGGTCTCGCCCAGCCAGGTGGTCGTCACCAACGGCGGCAAGCAGGCCGTCTATCAGGCCTTCGCCACCCTGCTCGATCCGGGCGACGAGGTCATCGTGCCCACTCCCTACTGGACCACCTATCCGGAATCCATCCGGCTGGCCGGCGGCGTGCAGGTCGATGTCTTCGCGGGCAGCGACCAGAACTACCTCGTCACCGTCGAGCAGCTCGAGGCCGCCCGCACCCCGCGCACCAAGGTGCTCCTGTTCGTGTCACCGTCCAACCCCACCGGAGCCGTCTACTCCCCGGAGCAGACGAAGGCCATCGGCGACTGGGCCGAGGAACACGGCCTCTGGATCATCAGCGACGAGATCTACCAGAACCTCACCTATGACGGCGTGCGCGCCGTGTCGATCGTGGAGGCGGTTCCCGCGCTGGCGGACCGCACCATCCTGGTCAACGGCGTGGCCAAGACCTATGCCATGACCGGCTGGCGGCTCGGCTGGATGGTGGGCCCGCAGGACGCCATGAAGGCGGCGGCCAACCTGCAGTCGCACCTGTCCTCGAACGTCTCGAACATCTCCCAGCGCGCCGGGATCGCCGCCCTCACCGGGCCGCAGGATGCCGCGATCGCGATGCGGGAGGCCTTCGACCGCCGCCGCAAGGTCATCGTCGCCGAGCTGAACAAGATCCCCGGCATGGTCACGCCGACGCCGCAGGGCGCGTTCTACGTCTACCCCGACGTCTCCGGCCTGCTCGGTCGCACCTGGGGCGGCGTCACCCCGACGACGTCGCTGGAGCTCGCCGACCTCATTCTCGACCAGGTCGAGGTGGCCGCCGTGCCCGGAGAGGCCTTCGGCCCCAGCGGCTACCTGCGCTTCTCCTATGCGCTGAGCGACGCGGCCCTGCTCGAGGGCGTTCAGCGCCTGCAGCGCCTCTTCGCGTAGCGCGCCGCGGGCACCCTCCGTTCGCGCGTGCGCTCAAATGACCGCCATCGGTGAAACGATGACGGTCATTTGAGCGCACGCGGCGGCGATCCAGGGTCGCTATGAGGCGCTAGGCGAGGAACCCGGAATCCGTTCGTGCGCAGTGCTTCCTGTGGGCGGCGCGGCATGGGACCCTATTTCCATGGAACTTTCGCCCCCGGTCGTGCGCGTGCGCGACCTGCACAAGTCCTACGGCGACTTCAATGCCGTGCGCGGGATCAGTTTCGACATCGAGGCCGGTGAGACGTTCGCGCTCCTCGGACCGAACGGGGCCGGGAAGAGCACCGCGATCGAGATCCTCGAGGGCTACCGCGACCGCACCTCCGGCGAGGTGAGCGTGCTTGGCGTCGACCCGCAGCGCGGCGGCCTCGGCTGGAAATCGCGCCTGGGCATCGTGCTGCAGTCCAGCGGGGAGAGCGGCAACGTCACCGTCACAGAGCAACTCACCCACTTCGCCGGCCTCTACCCGCGGCCGCGCCGCGTCGCCGAGGTGATCGAGGCCGTCGGCCTGGAGCCGAAGGCGAAGACCCGCATCAGCAAGCTCTCCGGCGGCCAGCGTCGGCGCGTGGACGTGGCGCTGGGCATCATCGGCCGGCCCGAACTGTTGTTCCTGGACGAGCCCACCACGGGCTTCGACCCCGAGGCACGCCACCAGTTCTGGGACCTCGTGCGCCGGCTCAAGGCGGAGGGCACGACCATCCTGCTCACCACGCACTACCTCGACGAGGCCGCCCAGCTCGGCGACCGGGCGGGCGTGATCAACGACGGCCGGCTGATCGACATCGGTGCCATCGGCGAGATCGGCGGGGCGGATGCCCGGGTCCCCTTGGTGCGCTGGCGCGACGCTTCCGGCACGCTCCAGGAGAAACGCACGCAGGAACCGGCGCGGCTGGTGGCCGAACTCGCCGCGGCATCCGGTGGCGAACCCGGCAACCTCGAGGTGATCCGGCCCAGCCTGGAGGACATCTACCTCGGCCTGGTGCGCGGCAGCCGGCCGGCCTCCGGCACGACGGATGCGGCGGACGCCCTGGGGAACGACGCGGAGGTGCTCGCATGAGCCGGCTCGAGACGGACTCCGGCAGCACGACCCGAGCTGCGGCGAGCGCAGAGCGGCCAGGGTCTCGTGCGAGGTCGACGGCGAGGTCGAGGTCGAGCGCCGGGCTGGCGACGGTCCTGCGGGTCGGGCTTTCCCGCATCCGTTACGAGACCCGGATCTACTTCCGCACCACGGACAGCGTGTTCTTCACGTTCCTGTTCCCGTTCATCATGCTGGCCATCTTCACGGCCGCTTTCGGGTCGTCGGGCAATGTGGGCGCCGCGCCCGACGGCACCGGCGGCATCAGCGTGGGCGCGTATTACCTGCCCGGGATGCTCGCCGCCGGCATGCTGCTCTCGGGGGTGCAGAACCTCGCCGTCGACATCGCCGGGGAGAAGGGCGACGGCACCCTCAAACGGCTCGGCGGCACGCCGCTGTCGCCGCTGAGCTATTTCATCGGCAAGATCGGTCAGGTTCTGGTGACCGGTATCTTCCAGGCGGCGCTGCTGATCCTGGTCGCCCGGGTGCTGCTCGGCATCGACCTGCCGACCGAACCGGGGAAGTGGCTGACCTTCGCCTGGGTGTTCCTGTTCGGCGTCGTCACCTGCGCTTTCCTGGGCATCGCGCTCTCGGCGCTGCCCCGCTCGGGCAAGAGTGCCACCGCGGTGGTCATCCCGATCGTGCTGATCCTGCAGTTCATCTCCGGCGTCTACCTGCAGTTCTACCTGCTGCCGGACTGGATGCAGAACCTGGCCAGCGTGTTCCCGCTCAAGTGGATGGCTCAGGGCATGCGCGGCGTGTTCCTGCCGGACAGCTTCGCCAGTCTCGAGCAGAGCGGCGCCTGGGACTTCCCGCTGATCGCGCTCAACCTGGCGATCTGGCTGGTCGTCGGGCTCGTGCTCAGCCGGGTCACCTTCCGCTGGATCCGCAAGGACACCTAGCGCCGTTCCGCGCTGCGCGGTCGCGCTGCCGGGTCGCGCTGCGGGGTCGCGCTGCGGTGCAGCAATTCCCGGGCAGAACGAATTCGACGGAGATTTTGCCCGCATCGGGCCCGAAACACCGGAATCCCACTTTTTAGAGCAGAATCTCCGTCGAATTGGTAGGGCGCCGGACACCGTTTCCCGTTTGGGGCGAGACGGGCCGCCGGGCGAAGGACCGGGCTGGACGAAGCATCCGTCGCCGGCCGGGGGCATTGTCGGCCGGATCCACCGCGAGCAGACTGTCAGCATGACCGATGCCCCCGAGAGTTAGGCGACGACGGTGCCCGCCGGGGTGGCCGCCGCCGGGAGTGCCCGTGGCTCGTGGCGCGACCGCCGCCCCGAGGTCGGCTTCGCCGCGATCGTGCTGGGCCTGGCCCTCCTCGCCGGAGCCGTCGCGGCCGCCGTGATCTCCGGCGGCGTCTGGTCTGCCGCGGTGCCGGTCGTCGGCCTGTCCGTCGCACTCGGCGTGCTCGCCGTCGGGATCATCGTGCTGGGTATCCGCGGCAAGCAGAGCGGCGCCGTCGGCCGGTTCGCCTTTCTGGCGGCCGTGGTCCTGGTAGTCGTGGGCCTGTTCCCCGCCGGCACGCAGTTCTTCCCGGTCGGAGCCGCCACCTGGACCGTGAGCGCCGACGCCGCCGGCGCTCCCCCGGGCTACGCCGTGCTCTCCGGCCGGGCGACCATCGAGCTCTCGGCCCTCGACGCCGCCGCCGCGGAGGCGCGCACGATCGACGTCTGGATGGGGGTCGGCGTGACCGAGCTCGTCCTGCCGGACAACCGGTCCGTGCGCGTCGAGGCCAGCACCCTGGCCGGCGAGATCGATTACGTCGGCGAGAGAGCCGCGGTGCAGCAGGGCGGCATCTTCTTCCACGACGCGCGCACGTTCAACCCCGGCGACGCCCCGCCGGTCGCGCGCGTGCGCGTCTGGACCCTCCTCGGCCAGGTCTCGGTCGTCGGCGCCGACCCCGGGGGCCCCTGATGGTCACCCCGCACCCGGACGACCCCGCCGCGGCCGAGCCCGGTAACGACGAAGCCAGCAGCGGCGAGCCGCGCACGGACCCACCGGGCACGGGCGAGCGCACGGATGCCGCAGCGCCCGAACCCGACACCGACGCACTGTCCGAGACGGTCGCGCTGGAGCCCGCGGCGTCCGAGGCCGAGGTCTCCGACCTCACCGTGGCCCTGGCCCCCGCCCCCGACAGCGCGGCCACCGGACCTGCCGTTCCCGACGACCTGACCGTGGCGTTCACCCCGGTGCGCGACGGCGTGGAGCCCGACCGCGAGGCGCCCGAAGCCGGTGCGTCCGAGCCCTCCGACCTCACCGAGGCCTTCGCCCCCGGGCCCGATGCCACCAGGCCCGGAACCGGGCCCGGCACCGGCACCGACCCAGACGGTGCGCACACCATCGCGTCCCCGGGGCCGATCCCCGAATACCGGCTCGAGCGGTCCGGCACCGGAACCGGAACCGGAACCGGAACCGGCACCGCGGCCGACACGGCAGCGGACACGACGGGCGACACCGCGACGCTTCGTTATCTCCCGGCCGATCTCCCGGCCGCCAAGCCTGTCCGCCCGGCGACGGGGGCACCCGCCTACCCGGTCGCCGGTGGGCCGGGGTACCCCGCGGCAGCGGTGCCGGACGTGCCCGCGCAGCCGACGGCATCCGTGCGCCGCACTCGCCGGCCGCTCTTCGGCACCATCGTCTGGGGCGTGCTGCTGCTCGCCTTCGCCGCCTTCATGCTGATCGGGGTGCTGGCGCCCGCCCCCGCGGACCCGACCCTCCGGCTTCTCAGCGGTGTCGTCGCGATCGGACTGCTGCTCATCGTCGTCGGCATCGTCGTCGTGTTCCGCCGAGCCGACTGACCACCGACCCGGGGCCACCGGCCCGGGCTACAGGTCCAGACCGACCAGCACCGGCTCGGGCTGCAGGTTGACGCCGAACTCGGCCTGCACCCGGCCCAGCACGAGGCGGGCGAGTTGTGCGATCTCGTCGGCGGTCGCTCCCCCCGTGTTGGTCAGCGCGAGCGTGTGCTTGCTCGACACGGCGGCGCGCGAACCGGGCAGCCGGAAGCCGCGCGTGATGCCCGAGTTCTCGATCAGCCAGGCCGCGCTCAGCTTGACCAGCGGCACGACGGGCGTGCCCGGGATCGGTCCCACCCCGGCGTACTCGTCGAGCGGGATCACTCGGTCGGGCAGCTCCTGCTCGTTCAGCGGCCAGCGCGGGCATGCGGCCGGCAGGGTGCGCGAGAAGGCCAGCGACACGATCGGGTTGGTGAAGAACGAACCGGAACTGCGGGTGTCCGGGTCGGCCGGGTCGAGCACCATCCCCTTCGCCGCGCGCAGCCCCAGCACGGTCTCCCGCAGCGCGGTCAGCGGCACGCGGTCGCCCAACTGCACGCCGAGGGCCGTCGCGAGCTGCGCGTACGCAACCGGCCGACTGAGGGCGCTGCCGAGAACGGATGCCTCCGCCCGGGTGTCGTGCAGGTCCAGTTCCACCGCGACCACCAGGCCGCGGAGCCCCTGCTTGAGCACCGAGGTGCGATAGCCGAGTGCGAGCTCCGCCGCGGGCATCCGGCGCAGCTCATGGGTCTCGTAGTCCAGGAAGTCGATCGCCGCCAGGCTGCTGCCGAGCTCCTGCCCGTAGGCGCCGATGTTCTGCACCGGGGCCGCCCCGGTCGACCCGGGGATGCCGGACAGGGCCTCGATGCCGGCCCAGCCCTGCGCGACCGTGTAGGCCACCAGCTCGTCCCACGGTTCGCCGGCCTGCACGCGCAGCCGCAGCCGCCCGGGCTCGGTCGAGGCCGAGGCCGACGCAGAAGCAGACGCCGGCTCAGAAGCAGAAGCAGAAGCAGAAGCAGGGTCGAGCACGCTGACCCCGCGGGTCAGCACCCGGATCACGGTGCCGTCGAAGCCCTCGTCGGCGACCACGGTGTTGGAGCCGCCGCCGAGCAGCATCCAATCGTCACCGGACGCCCACGCCTCGAGCGTCTGGTCGACCAGGTCCTGCTCGGTCGCCGGGGAGACCATCCGGGCCGGGGGGCCGCCCACGGCCATGGTGGTCAGCTGGGCGAAAGGAGGGGGTGCGAGCTCGGTCATCGGGCGCGGTCCGCTCAGACCAGGCTGACGCGGGCCTGCGCCTTGCCGAGCACAGTCACCTCGTTGGCCGACACGGCGAGGTCGATGCGGGCGATTCCGGCGGCCGGGTCGATGGCGCCGACCTTGGCCACCACGGTCACTTCGGCGCCGTCGACCGGATCCACCAGCACCGGGCGGGTGAACCGCACCTGGTAGTCGACGATGCGGCCGGGGTCGCCGGCCCAGTCGACGACCGGCTGCACGGCGAAGCCCATGGTGAGCATGCCATGGGCGAGCACCCCCGGCAGGCCGACGGAGACGGCGACGTCGTCACGGTAGTGAATGGGGTTGAAGTCCCCGGATGCTCCGGCGTAGCGCACCAGGGAATCGCGCGTCAACGGGAACGTGCCGGTGGCGACGACGTCGCCCACGGTCAGGTCGGCGAGAACGGGTGTTGCCTGGCTGGTCATTCGTCTCCCCTGACGACGAGGGTGGAGGTCGCGGTGACCACGTGGGCGCCGGCGGCGTCGACGACGCGCGATTCGGCCGTCACCATCGAGTGGCCGCCGAGGCTCTTGACGCTCGCCACCGTGAGGGTGGCGGTGAGCAGGTCGCCGGCCACGATCGGGCGGCTGAAGCTGAATCGCTGGTCGCCGTGCACGACCCGGCTGAAGTCGATTCCGGCATCCGGCTCGGCCAGAAGCTGCGCCAGCGTGGCCTCCTGCACGACCACGGCGAAGGTGGGCGGGGCGACGACGTCGGCGTAGCCCGCGGCGCGCGCGGCTTCCGGGTCGAGGTTGATCGGACTGGTGGCGAAGACGGCGCGGGCGAACTCGCGCACCTTCTCCCGGCCGACAAGGTAGGGGGCGACGGGCGGGAAGACCCGGCCCTGCAGTTCGGGGTTGACAGACACAGGAGGAGCTTACCTTTTCGCACCCGGCACGGATCGGGCAGACTGGCTGATGTGGAATTCAAGCGCGTACGCTTCACCGACCAGGAGGTGGCCCCGCTCCTCGCCGACCTCCGCCGCGAGTACGACGAGCGTTACGGCGACGGCGACTCCGTGCACGACGTTCCGGGCGGGGCGTTCGAGCCGCCGACGGGCGGCTTCCTGGTGCTGCTCGACGGGGGCGCCACGGTGGCGGGCGGCGGCATCCGTCGGCTCGACGACACGACCGGCGAGGTGAAACGGATGTGGACCAACCCGGCCTACCGCCGGCAGGGCCACGCCTCGGCCGTGCTCGCCGCCCTCGAGGAACTGGCCCGCGAACTCGGCTACCGGCAGCTGCGCCTGGAGACCGGGCACGCGCAGCCGGAGGCCCTCTCGCTGTACCGCCGCCTCGGCTACCGGGAGATCGGCAACTACGGCATCTACGAGCGCGCGCACGGGTTCGAACGCACCCTCACGACCGGCGACGACCTCACCTGAGTTGCGGCCTGAGGGCCGGCCGGGGCGCCGGTATTGGCCAGCGCCACGGGCGCTTGATACCGTAGTCATGCCATGCATAACAAATTAGAGCCTCACCCCGACCTTCCCATCGACCTGCCCACGGCCGAACGCATCCATGCGGCCGTCGCGCACTATGGCGAACAAACGGTCATCGACAACTCGATCGCGCTCCTCCGCGCCAAGAACGCGGGCAAGGACTTCCTGCTCTACGCCGGCGGACGCCACGCCCTGGGCATCCTCGAAGGCGCCCCCGCCCTCTACTGGCCCGAGCTCTGGGGCGCCCGCGCGCTGCTCTACGTCTGGAGCGACGGCGCCGCGCCGTACATCGTCGTCGGCCTGAACAACCAGGCCTGGCGGGTGCGCGAGATGTGCGCGAAGGTCATCCTGCTCCGCGGCCTCGAGGTCGCCCCCAAGCTCGTGCGCCTGACCACCGATGAGGTGTCGCGCGTGCGCGCCGCCGCCCTCCACGCGCTGGCCGCCCAGGGCACCGAGGACCACCTCGCCACGATCGTGCAGCGCCTGCGCGACCCCGACAAAGAGGTGCGTCGTGCGGCCCAGCAGGCCCGGGACGTGCTCAACGCACGGTTCAGCCTGACCGCGGACTCCACCCAGGGCGTCGAACAGACCCACGGCACCAAGCACAGCCACCCGAGCGAGTAGTTCGGCCGCCCGGCGGGCACACCGCGCCGGCACAATCTGCACCGCAACGGGGGACCGGATGTTTCAGCGCTACGTCGCCATCGGCGACAGCTTCACCGAGGGCGTCGGCGACGACCTGCCGGGCGGGCAGGTGCGCGGCTGGGCCGACCTCGTCGCGCTCGGCCTGGCCGCGGCATCCGAGGCCCCCGTGTCCTACGCGAACCTCGCCGTGCGGGGCCGGCTGCTCGGCCCGATCGTCGCCGAGCAGCTCGAGCCGGCCCTCGCGCTCGGCCCGGACCTGATCAGCATCTGCGGCGGCGGCAACGATGTGATGCGCCCCCGGGTCGAGATCTCCTACGTGGTCGGCCTGCTGCAGCAGGCCGTCGACCGCGCCCTCGACGAGGGCGTGCACGTGCTCGTGCTCAGCGGCGGCAATCCGTCGCACCACCTGCCGCTCGGCAACCTGATGCGCCAGCGCGGCGACCGGCTGGCCGACGCCGCGCGCGCCGCGTTCGACCGGCCGGGCGTCACCCTGGTCGACAACTGGGTCGACACCGAGCTCGAGCACAAGCGGTTCTGGTCCGTCGACAAACTGCACCTGAACGCCCTCGGGCACACCCGGGTGGCGACGAACGTGCTGGCCGAGCTCGGCGTCCCGGTTCCGGTGGAGTGGCTGGATGCGCCGGCCGCGTCCGCCGAGCACGTGCAGGGCACGGCGGCGTACTACCGCGAGTTCGTGCTGCCGTGGATCGGCCGCCGCCTCACCGGGCGCTCCTCCGGCGACGGCCGCCCGCCGAAGCGCCCCGCCCTGGAGCCGGTCGACGCCGACTGAGGGGTCCCGCCCCACGCAGCCGCCACGCGCCCCGCCGCGCCCGCCCG